>NZ_JASDCY010000044.1:0-21553 GCF_030407675.1 Kocuria sp. APC 4018
GACCTCCCGCGATCCGTTCGTCCGCGCGCGCCCTGGCCCACGTCTCCGCCTCGAGCACGTCCTCCAGGCGGGGTTCGCGCACGCCGTCGTGCTCGTCGACCACGCGCGAGACCAGCTCGACGATCTGCAGGAATCCGAGCTCCCCGCGGTGGAACGCGTGCACCGCCTGCTCGTTCGCGGCGTTGAACACCGCGGGCCACGTGCCGCCGAGCCCCCCGGCGTGCTTGATCAGCTCCACGGCGGGGAAGGCCTCGGCGTCCAGCGGCTCGAAGGTCCACTCGGCGGCGCGCGTCCAGTCGCACGCGGCGGCCGCACCCGTGACCCGGTGGGGCCACGCGATGCCCAGCGCGATCGGCAGCCGCATGTCCGGCGGCGAGGCCTGCGCGAGAGTGGAGCCGTCCGTGAACTGGACCATGGAGTGCACCACGGACTGGGGGTGGACCGTCACGTCGATCCGCTCGAGCGGGACGTCGAAGAGCAGGCTGGCCTCGAGCACCTCGAGGGCCTTGTTGACCAGGGTCGCGGAATTCGTGGTGACCATGGGGCCCATGTCCCAGGTGGGGTGCCGCAGGGCCTGCTCGGGGCTCACGTGGGCCAGCTGCTCCCGGGTCATGCCGCGAAACGGTCCCCCGGACGCCGTGAGCACCAGACGGTCCACCTCCCCGGCCGTCCCGGAGCGCAGCGCCTGGGCGATCGCGGAGTGCTCGGAGTCCACGGGGATCAGCGCATCCGTGAGACCCGTGGCCGCGGCGGCCGCCGTGACCAGCGGACCGCCCGCGATCAACGACTCCTTGTTGGCGAGCGCCACCCGGCGCCCGACCTCCAGGGCCGCCAGCGTGGGCTCCAGACCGATGCTTCCGGTGATGCCGTTGAGGACCACGTCCGCGCCCTCCCACGCGGCCACCTGTGCGGCGGCTCGGGGGCCGTGGAGGATCTCGGGCCGCGGCGCCGGGGAGCGTGCCGCCCGGGCGGCGTCGTCGATCAGCTCACCCAGCCGGGCGGCGTCCTGCGCGGACCCGCTGGTGGCGACGGCCGCCACGCTGAAGTCCACCGCCTGCTGCGCGAGGAGCTCGAGGTGGCCCGCACCCGCGGCGAGGGCGAGGACCTCGAAGGGCGGGTGGGTGACGCCGCCCCCGGGCCGCGTCAGCTGGGCGGCGCCCCGGACGACGTCGAGCGCCTGCGTGCCGATGGACCCCGTGGAGCCGAGGACCACCAGACGGCGGGGAGCCCCACGGGTGGCGCGGTCGAGGTCGGGGGTCATGGCTGCGGAGGTCATGGCACCAGTATGGCGCGCCCGTCCGACCCGCCCTTCCCTGCGCAGAGCCCTGGCGCGCCCGAGATCCGCCCGAGCCACCGGGAGGTGTCGTCACGGCCCTGGACAGACGACAAGGGCGCCACCCGGGGGTGACGCCCTTGCTCAGTGGTCCTCGCGGACCCGTGCGGTTCAGCGACGGCGGCCGACGACGAAACCGTAGATCAGCAGCACGATGATCGCGCCCACGACGGACGTGATGATGGTGCCGAAGCTGATCTCCTGGATCCCGTTGCTCAGACCCGGGATGAACGACCCGAGCCAGCCACCGAGGAACGCGCCCACGATGCCGAGGATCATGGTGACGATGATCCCGCCACCCTGCTTGCCCGGCAGGATCAGCTTGGCGAGAGCGCCAGCGATGATGCCGAGGATGATCCAGCTGAAAATGCCCATTTCTCCACCTCAAGTTTTCGTTGCAAACGCGTGCGGTTGCCCGCAGTCGCTCTGGTCAGCGAACCGTCGCTCAGTGTACTACCAGTTTGGGGGTCTATGGGCTCCGGTGCACCGCGGCGGTCCCTGAAAACCGGGGCCGCCGCGGTGGAGTCAGTGCGAGACGGCCTTCTCGGCGCCCACACCTGTGAGGGAACGCACTTCCATCTCGGACTGCTTGAGGGGATCCTCACGGCGCCGCTCGGTCACCGATCCCAGGAAGCCCAGCAGGAACGAGGCCGGGATGGAGATGATGCCCGGGTTGGACAGCGGGTAGATGGCGAAGTCCGCACCGGGGATCATGGAGGTCTCCGAGCCGGACATCACCGGCGAGAAGACGATCAGCACCACGGAGAGGATCAGCCCGCCGTACATGGACCACACGGCCCCGCGGGTGGTGAAGCGCTTCCAGTACAGGGAGTACAGGATGGTCGGGAGGTTGGCGGAGGCCGCCACCGCGAAGGCCAGCGCCACGAGGAACGCCACGTTCTGCCCCTGGGCGCCGATGCCGCCGGCGATGGAGATCAGACCGATGACCACCACGGTGGTCTTGGCCACGCGCAGCTCCTGGCGCGGGTCCGAGTTCCCCTTCTTGATCACGGACGTGTAGATGTCGTGCGCGAAGGACGCCGACGCCGTGATGGCCAGTCCCGCGACCACGGCCAGGATGGTGGCGAACGCGACCGCCGCGATCAGACCCATGAGCACCGATCCACCGAGCTCGTAGGCCAGCAGGGGTGCTGCGGAGTTCACTCCTCCGGGTGCGCTCTTGATCCGGTCCGCTCCGATGAGGGCGGCGGCACCGAAGCCGAGCACCAGAGTGAAGAGGTAGAACAGGCCGATCAGGGTGATGGCCCACACCACGGACTTCCGGGCCTCTTTGGCCGTGGGGACCGTGTAGAAGCGCATGAGCACGTGGGGCAGCCCCGCCGCGCCGAGCACGAGCGCGAGTCCGAGGGAGATGAAGTCCAGCTTGGAGATCTCGCTCACGCCGTACTTCAGTCCGGGCTCGAGCATCGCGGGGTTGTTGTTGGTCTCCACCGCGGCGCCCATGATGGCCGAGAGGTTGAAGCCGAACATCGCGAGGATCCACACGGTCATCACGGCCACGCCGGTCACGAGCAGGCACGCCTTGATGATCTGCACCCACGTGGTGCCCTTCATTCCGCCCACAAGCACATAGACGATCATGATGACGCCCACGATCACGATCACCAGCGACTGGCCGGCCTTGGAGCTGATGCCCAGCAGGAGGGACACGAGCGCACCCGCGCCCGCCATCTGCGCCAGGAGGTAGAAGAAGGTGACCGCCAGCGTCGAGATGGAGGCCGCCACGCGGACCGGGCGCTGGCGCAGCCGGAACGAGAGGACGTCCGCCATGGTGAACTTACCGGTGTTGCGCAGCGGCTCCGCGATGAGCAGCAGCGCCACGAGCCACGCGACGAAGAAACCGATCGAGTAGAGGAACCCGTCGTAGCCCTGCAGGGCGATGGCCCCCACGATGCCCAGGAACGATGCCGCAGACAGGTAGTCACCGGCAATGGCCAGCCCGTTCTGGGTTCCGGAGAAGGAGCGCCCGCCGGCGTAGTAGTCGGCCGCCGTGGCGGTGGACTTGGACGCCCGGATCACCACCACCAGCGTGACGAGCACGAAGCCCAGGAAGATCGAGATGTTGATCGCGGGGTTGCCCACGGTCGCGGAGCTCTCCTGCGCGAGGTGCACCGCGGGCAGGGACATCGCGGGAACGGCGATCATGGCCGGACCTCCTGGTCGGTCTCGGTCTGCTTGTCGAGGGATGCCTCGAGCTCCTCGCGCAGCGCCGTGGCCTGCGGGTCGAGGGTGCGGTTGGCGAACGCGACGTACGCCGCGGTGATGCCGAACGTGGTGACGAACTGCAGCAGCCCGAGGACGAGCCCCAGGTTGATGTTGCCCGCCACCGGGGTGGACATGAAGCCGGGAGCGTAGATGGCCAGCACCACGTAGAGCAGGTACCAGACCAGGAACGCCACGGCCATGGGGAACACGAAGGACCGGTGGGTCTTGCGCAGGCGCTGGAACTGTTCCGAGCGCTGCACCGCGGGGAAGTCGATGCCGAAGGCTGCCGGGGAGCCGTTCGGGTCGACAGAGGACGTGGATGCCATGAGTGCCTCCTAGTGTGATGGGCACCACACTAGGAGTTGTGTATCCAAAGACACAAGAGGTGGCAGAAAACTGCTGCAATAATCCTTGAAATTACGGGCGAGTCACTGGTGGTCCCTGCAGGCTGTCCGACACTGTGTATACAGAATCGCCGGTCAGGCACCCCTGCCGCGCACCGCGAGCACGAACTCCACCGCGCGGTCCAGGAAGGCGTCCACCTGCTGCTCCTCGTAGCACCGCTGGCCCTGGGCCGGGCGGAACACCGCGTGGCGCAGGAGCTCGGGAGAGACGTCCTCACCGCTGCGCAGCTCCGCCACCAGGCGGTCGCACAGGACGTCCACCTCGGCCGCGGAGTACCCCTGGGTGCGGTGCTTGCGGGGGCGGCGGAAGCGTTCGGAGTGGGGCCGGTTGAGCCGTCCCAGCAGCAGCCCGCCCAGCCACTCCACGTGCTCGTTCCACCGCTGCTCGCCGTGCTCCTCGATGAACACGGTGCGCTCGCGCTCGAACAGCTCGTCCTCCAGCACGTCCAGGTGCGCGTCCACGGCCGCGGGGTCGTAGCCGCCGCGGGCGCGGTCGAAGACCCGCTCGCGCAGCTGCCGGCTGCCCATGCGCCGGTCCCCCACCGCGTGGGAGCCCGTGGCCGGGTCGGTGCCCTCGCCGGAGGGGGTGCGGGCGGCGGAGTCCACCCGCGCGGAAGTGGGCACGGGCTCGGAGGCCGCGGGCGGCGTCGTGGTGGCGCGCAGGGCCTCGAGGCGGTCCAGGAGGTCGTCCACCTGGGCGGTGTCGTAGCCCCACAGCCGGTCGCCGCAGCGGGGGAAACGGTCCTGAGATGTCATGCGAGCCCTTTCGAGAACGAGATCGGGACCGGTCACGCGCGGTGACCGGTCCCGGCAGCGGCGCCCCGGCGTGGCGTCAGGCCAGGGCGCTGAACAGTTCGAAGATGACGTAGCCGGTGATGACCGCGAACAGGATCGAGTCGATCCGGTCCATCACACCGCCGTGGCCCGGCAGCAGGGTCCCCATGTCCTTGATCCCGATCTCGCGCTTGATCATGGACTCGGAGAAGTCCCCCACCGTGGAGACCGCCACGATGGCCACGGCCAGCACCGCACCCTGCCACCACGGCATCTCCAGCAGGAACTCGGCGCACAGCACACCCACCACCACGGCGCCGCCCACGGAGCCGACGAAACCCTCCCAGGACTTCTTGGGCGAGATCCTGGGAGCCATGGGGTGCTTGCCCCACACCACCCCCACCGCGTAGCCGAAGGTGTCGGAGCTGATGGCCAGGAGGATGACCGTGAGCACCTTCCGGGAGCCGTCCGGCGAGTGGTAGAGCAGCACGGCGGTGCTCAGCAGGAAGGACGCCCACACCAGGGCGAACACGGATCCCATGATCGAGAGCATCATGCCGTGCCGCGGCCCGAAGGCGCGCCACACCACCACGAGCGTGACCGCGAGCACGAGCGCCATGGACAGCGCCTCGCCGCCTCCGAAGAACGCGGCCAGGGGCATGAGCACCGCCGCGATGACGGCGGGAACCTTGGGGATCTGCACGCCCTTGTAGGTCAGGGACCGTGCAACCTCCCACACCCCGATGCCCGACGCGGCCCCGGCCAGCAGGGCCAGCACCAGCGGAACGTAGAACAGGCCGGTGAGCAGCGTGGCGATCAGCACCACCGCCACCGTCACGGCCGCGGGCAGGTTGCGTCCCGCACGGGACGGCGCCCTGTGCTCGGAGCTGCGGTGGAAGGGACGCGCGAGGACGTGGCGCAGGGAGCCGGTGGCCAGCGGGTCCCGGTCGCGCTGCGGCACGCCCTGCCCCGCGGGCGCCGTGGGGGCGGTCGCGGGGTGCGTGGTGGGCGCGGAGTCGGAATCTGGCGAGGCCATCAGGCGCCGAGCAGTTCGGCTTCCTTGTTCTTGAGAAGCTCGTCCACCTGGTCGATGTGCTTCTTGGTGGCGGCGTCGAGATCCTTCTCACCGCGCTTGCCGTCGTCCTCGCCCACGTCCCCGTCCTTGACGAACTTCTCGATGGACTCCTTGGCGTGGCGGCGGATGTTGCGCACCGACACCCGGGCCTCCTCGGCCTTGGCGTGGACGATCTTCACGTACTCCTTGCGGCGCTCCTCGGTGAGCTCGGGCATGACCACGCGGATCACGTTGCCGTCGTTCGCGGGGTTGGCGCCGATGTCCGAGTCCCGCAGGGCCTTCTCGATGTCGTTGAGCGCGCTGCGGTCGTAGGGCGTGATGAGCAGCGTGCGGGCCTCGGGCGTCTGGAAGGACGCCAGCTGCTGCAGCGGGGTGGGCGTGCCGTAGTACTCCACGAGCAGGCTCGAGAACAGGGCCGGGTTCGCGCGGCCGGTGCGCACCGTGGAGAAGTCGGTCTTCGCCGCGTCCACCGCCTTGCCCATCTTGGTGGTGGCCTCCGAGAGGACGTCTGAAATCACGGGTGGTTCTCCTTATGCGACGGCCGCGGTCGTCTGGCACCGGCGGCAACGGAACGTGGTCTCCACTCTAACGGTCGCGCCCGGGTGGTCGCGCCCGCCGCCCGGGCTCTCGTGCGCCGCGGGCTGCTCGTCCGGTCAGGCCGTGACGAGGGTGCCGATCTCCTCGCCCAGCACCGCACGGGTCACGTTGCCCGCGCCCTCCATGCCGAACACGCGCATGGTCACGTGGTTGTCCCGGCACAGGGCGAACGCGGTCTGGTCCATCACGCGGATGTCCCTGGCCAGGGCCTCGTCGTAGGTCAGGCTCGCGAGGCGCTGCGCGTCCGGGTCCTTGCGGGGGTCCGCGGTGTAGACGCCGTCCACTCCGTTCTTGGCCATCAGCACCTCGGTGGCGTGCACCTCCAGGGCACGCTGGGCGGCCACGGTGTCGGTGGAGAAGTAGGGCAGTCCGGCACCCGCACCGAAGATGACCACGCGGTCCTTCTCCATGTGTCGGATGGCCCGGCGCGGAATGTAGGTCTCCGCGACCTGCTCCATCTTGATCGCGGACTGCACGCGCGTGTCCACCCCGCACTGCTCCAGGAAGTCCTGCAGCGCCAGGCAGTTCATCACGGTGCCCAGCATGCCCATGTAGTCCGCCCGCGAGCGGTCCATCCCGGCCTGGGAGAGCTCGGCGCCGCGGAAGAAGTTGCCGCCGCCCACCACGATGGAGGTCTCCACCTGGCCCACGGTCGCGGCGATCTGCTCGGCGATCTGGCGCACCACGGTGGTGTCCACGCCCACGCTGCCGCCGCCGAAGACCTCGCCCGAGAGCTTCAGCAGGACCCTGCGGCGCGCCGGCTCGGCGCGGCGGGAGTCGCGGCTCATGCGGATCGCCTCGTCCTGGGGCTCGGATTCGTTGGTGGTGGGCATGGATCCTCCCGGGGGCGATGAGTCGTCAGGGCAGTGGTCGAGCTGGTCGTCGGACCCGTCCGCAGGACGTGTCCCCGCCCTCGGGCGGCAGAGCGGACACATCGCGTCCGTCACGGGCTCGGCAGACCGCCCTCCAGCATACAGAAACGGCGGGGCACCCCGGTCTCCCGGGTGGTGCCCCGCCGTCACGGGGTGCGGTGGCGCCGCGGTCTCCCGCGGACGACGCCGCTGCGGGCCGTCAGCGCGTCACGTGCGTGCAGCGCCGGGCCCGGTGGGGTCGTGGATCAGGCTCCCACGCGGAACCGCGCGAAGGCGGTGGCGGTGGCGCCGGCCTCGGACAGCACCTGGCCCACGGTCTTCTTGGAGTCCTTGGCGAAGTCCTGGTCCACCAGCACGACGTCCTTGTAGTAGCCCTTGAGGCGGCCCTGGACGATGTTCGGGATGATCTTGTCGGGCTTGCCCTCGTTGCGGGCGGTCTCCTCGGCCACGCGCTTCTCGTTCTCCACCGTCTCGGCGGGAACGTCCTCCTCGGAGAGGAACGCCGGGGACATCGCGGCGATGTGCACCGCGACGTCGTGGGCGGCGGTCTCCGCCTCGGAGCCGGACACGGCCAGCAGGACGCCCACCTGGGCGGGGAGGTCCTTGGAGGTCTTGTGCAGGTACACGGCCACGTGGTCACCGGCCACGCGGGCCACGCGACGCACGACGACCTTCTCACCGAGCAGCGCACCGGTCTCGGTCACGAGCTCGGAGACGGGCGTGCCGTCCACCTCAGCCGCGAGCAGCGAGTCCAGGTCCGCGGCGTCGGCGGCCACGGCGGCGTCGAGCACCTTGTTGCCGAACTCCACGAACGGCGCGGACTTGGCCACGAAGTCGGTCTCGGAGTTGACCTCGACCATGTAGCCCACGTTGTTCTCCGTGCGAGCCACCACGATGCCCTCGGCGGTGGAGCGGCCCTCGCGCTTGGTCACACCCTTGAGACCCTTGACGCGGATGATCTCCTGGGCCTTCTGGGCGTCGCCGTCGGCCTCGTCCAGCGCCTTCTTGACGTCCAGCATGCCAGCGCCCGTGCGCTCGCGCAGGGCCTTGATGTCAGCAGCGGTGTAGTTCGCCATGTGAACTCCTCTGTTGTCGGTTGTGTCCGCCCGGGCGTCCGTGGACGCCCGGGCGGGTCCGGTCACCATCGTGGGTCACCGGGGAGAATGGAAGGTGAACACCTTCCGCGGCCTCACTCGGCGGCGGGGGCGTCCTTCTGCTCGGTCTCGGCGGGAGCGGCCGGGGCGGCCTGCTCGGCGGCGGGAGCCTCAGCGGCCGGGGCGGCCTGCTCGGACTTCTGCCCCTCGTGCTGCTCGAGCAGCTCGCGCTCCCACTCGGCCATGGGCTCCTCGGCGGCGTTGGACTTGCCGTTGTGGCGCTCCATGAGGCCCTCGGCCACGGCGTCCGCGACCACGCGGGTCAGCAGGGAGACGGAGCGGATGGAGTCGTCGTTGCCCGGGATGGGGAACGCGACCTCGTCCGGATCGCAGTTGGTGTCCAGGATCGCGACGATCGGCACACCGAGCTTCTGGGCCTCGTCGACCGCGAGGTGCTCCTTCTTGGTGTCCACGATCCAGATCAGGGACGGGGTCTTGGTGAGGTTGCGGATGCCACCGAGGGTGCGCTCCAGCTTCTCCTTCTCGCGGCGCAGCAGCAGCAGTTCCTTCTTGGTGTACTGCGAGCCGGCGACGTCGTCGAAGTCGACCTCTTCCAGTTCCTTCATGCGGTCGATGCGCTTGGAGACCGTCTGGAAGTTGGTGAGCATGCCACCGAGCCAGCGGTGGTTCACGTAGGGCATGCCCACGCGGGTGGCCTGCTCGGCAATGGCCTCCTGGGCCTGCTTCTTGGTGCCGACGAACAGGATGGTGCCGCCGTGGGCGACCGTGGCCTTGACAGCCTCGTAGGCCTTGTCGATGAAGCCCAGCGACTGCTGCAGGTCGATGATGTAGATGCCGTTGCGCTCGGTGAAGATGAAGCGCTTCATCTTAGGGTTCCAGCGACGGGTCTGGTGACCGAAGTGGACGCCGTTGTCGAGCATCTGGCGCATGGTAACGACAGGCATGTCGTCTCCTCATGAGTATCCGGCGGCCCGGGGGCCACCGTGGGTTGACGGTTGTCGACCGGACGTGCCGGTCCCTGGCGCGATGCGCGGACCGTGCTCGTGGAGCGGGTCCGACGTGCCCCGTACCGGTTCCACAGGCGGATCCGGACCGAGGGGCACGCACCCGGAGGGAACGGATCCGTTCCGGGTTCCTTCGCGCGCGAAGTCAGTCACCTGCCACTGCACCCACCCGCGAACAGGCATGCGCAACTCATGGCAGGGCAACTGCACAGGCCAGTCTAGCGCATCGCGCGGCACCTCCGCTCCACATCGGGCGCCCCTCCCCCGGCAGCACGACGCCGCCGCGTCACCCTGGTCCCATGCCTCACCCACGCAGCTCCGAGACCGCTCCGACCGTCCCCACCTCCGCTTTCGCCTTGGCGCCCACCGCCGGGCCGGTTGCCCTGTCAGCAGGAACCGGCGGGCCGCCGGGCCCCGCCGCGGGGCCGGTGATCTGTCCGGGCGGGGACGTGCATCCCAGGCGCCCCGGGCGGCCCGCGGCCACGGGCACGACGCGTCCCGCACCACGGTGGCTCGCCCTGGGCCTCGCGGCTCTCCTGACGGCCCTGTTCGTGCTGGGTGCCCACCCCGCGGGTGCGGCCGGAGCCGGCTGGGCGTGGCCGGTGTCTCCCCGTCCGGGTGTCGAGCGCGCGTTCGAGGCACCGGCCCAGAAGTGGCTGCCGGGTCACCGCGGTGTGGACCTCTCCGCCCCGCCGGGAACTCCCCTCCGGTCCCCCGCCGCGGGAGTCGTGAGCTTCTCGGGCGTGGTGGTGGATCGCGAGGTGCTCACGATCGACCACGGGGACGGGCGGAAGTCCTCGGTGGAACCGGTCACCGCCACGGTCCGCCGTGGTGAGCGTGTGGAACGGGGGCAGGTGGTGGCCCGCGTGGCGGCGCCGGGTCACGGGCCGCGGGGCGGAAGTGTCCACTGGGGCGTCCGGGAGCACGGGGAGTACGTGAACCCGCTGCAGTTCGTGGTGGACCTGCGCCCCTCCGTGCTGCTGCCCGTGCCGGATGCGGAGCGCAGCGCGCCCGGCACGTCCTGACTGCTGCCAGGTGTCAGGCGCCTGGGGCCTGCTGGCCGGCGCCCGGTGGGCGAGGGGAGGTACCCACGTTCCGGGCCCCGTGCCCCGTGCCCGGTCTGCGGTGTGCGGCGGCCGCTGCCCGGTCGGAGACCGGCGGCCCAGCCCCGGGTTCCGGACACGCGGGAGGCCCCCGATCGTCGTCGGGGGCCTCCGTCCGGTGCCGCTCGCGCGGGACCGGTGGTGTAGGGCGGGTGGGGCTTGAACCCACGACCCAAGGATTATGAGTCCTCTGCTCTGACCAGCTGAGCTACCGCCCCAGGATCTGCGCCCGGTGACCGAGCGCGGCTCCACGGTACCGCACGCGGTGGGCGGAACAGGTGCATGCGGAGCCACGCATGACGCTGGCGACCCGCGCAGGGGAGCTGATCGAACGCGGGCGAGCCTCCCCCGCCGCGCCGTGTCCTCAGCGGCTGGCGCCGGCGTAGATCCGCTCGAAGGTGTCCAGCGTGTGCGCAAAGGAGTGCTGGGCCACCATCTCGTGGCTGTGAGCGCCCATGGCGCGACGCTGCTCGGGGGACGCGTCCAGCACGAGCTGCAGCTTGGCCGCGAGGTCCGCGGGGTCCCCCGGCGTGAACAGGTAGCCGTTGCGCCCCTCGTCCGCGAGGTGCGGCAGCGCACGGGCGTTGGCGAGCACCACGGGGGTGGACGCGCTCATGGCCTCGAGGGTCACCAGGGACTGCAGCTCCGCGGTGCCGGGCTGGCAGAACACGTCCGCCCGCAGGTACGCGAGCCGCAGCTCCTCATCGGTCAGGAACCCCAGGAAGTGGACGCGGTCCGCCACTCCCCGCTCGTGGGCGAGTGCCACGAGGCGGTCCCGCTGCTCCCCCTCCCCCACGATTTCCGCGTGGATGTTCTTCTCCCGGGGGATCAGGGCCATGGCCTCGATGAGCTCGTTGACGTTCTTCTCCACCGCCAGCCGACCGCAGAACAGCACCACCGGGTGGTCCGGATGACGGATCTCCTCGCCCGCCGTGGCCTCGTAGTGCCCGGCCTCGATGCCGTTGGACACCGCGACCGCACGGTCCGGCACCCCGTTCTCCACCATGGTGCGCACGGCCAGCGGCGTGGGGGCGGTGATCACGTCGCAGTGGCGGAACACCCTGGCGATGTCCCACCAGGAGACCTTGCGGTAGCCCCGGATGAACCACTCCGGGAACGGCAGGAAGGGCTCGATGTTCTCCGGGATGAAGTGGTTGGTGCCGACCACCCGGATGCCCCGGCGCGCCGCCTCGCGAATCATCAGTCGGCCGAGGATGTAGTGGCACTGGGCGTGGACCACGTCGGGTTGCAGCTCGTCGAGCAGCCGGGCCACCTCCCGCTTGATCTCCCACGGCAGGCACAGCCGGAAGTACGGATGGGTGGCCGCGTGGTGGGAGCGGAACCGGTGCTCCGTGATGCCGTGGTCCTCCATGGTCCGCGAGGCGCCGCGGGTGGGCATGGGAGCGGCCACGTGGACCTCGTGACCGCGTTCGAGCAGCCCGTGGGCCAGCCTGCGACCGAACTGCGCCGCCCCGTTGACGTCGGGCGGGTAGGTCTCTGCGGTGATCAGAATCTTCAAGGCGTTGGGTTCCGTACGTAGGTCACTGGTCGGCGTGGCCGGTCCGGCTCTCAGCCGAGGCGGACCGGGGACTGGTGCCGCTTCCCTGGCCCCGGGTGCCGTTGCGAGCAGCGGCTCGGCGCCTGACGACCTCCGGGTGGTACCGGGAGAGCAGGACCACGCCGACTATAGCAATCAGACCTGCCACGCCCATGCCCGCCCCCAGCACACCTGTGAAGGTGGGCCCGGCCTCTCCCAGCACTGCCAGCCCCAGCGCCACTCCCACCATGGGGTCCACCACCGTGAGCCCCGCGATGACCAGGTCCGGAGGCCCGCACGAGTACGCGCACTGCACCATCCAGCCCCCGAGCGCGGCCGCCACCACGACCATGAGCACGCTGAGCCAGTTCACGGCCGCGATCCCGCCGTCCCCCACTGCCGTGGCCACCAGGCGCACGAGCACCGCCACGAAGCCGTAGAGCACGCCCGCGCAGAGCACGTAGAAGATGCTGATCCGGTGCCGGCGCACGAAGATCTCCGCGATGCCCATGAGCACCACGAGACCCACCAGCATCAGCACCACCAGCCGCTCCGCCTCCGGGCCGGGCCGGTGCGCGGGGTCGGTTCCCGCCACGGCGCACACCACGAAGCCCGCACCGCCCGCGGTGCACAGGGCCACGGCCAGCCACGTGCGGCGGTTGATCCTCAGCCCCTCGCGGCGCGCGTGCAGCAGCGTGGTGATCACCAGGGCCACGACGCCGAGCGGCTGCACCACGGTCACGGTGGCCAGGGCGAGGGCCGAGACGTTGAGGAGCATCCCCAGCACGAGCAGCCCGGTCCCCGCGAGCCACCGTCGGTTGCGCAGCAGTGTAAGCAGCGCCCGGGGGCTCAGGGCTCCGGAGGTGTGGCCCGTGACGGCCCGGGACTGTGTCTGCGTGCCAACCGCCAGGCACACCGCCGAGGCCAGCGCGAGCGCGACCGCCACCCACTGGTTCATCGCAAGCCTCGCTGGGACGTCACGGTCCCATCGTAGGGTTCTCAGCCAGCGCCACTCTCCGGGCACACGCCGACGCCGCACGCGCACCCGGTCCGACGCCGCGCGCGCCACCCGTCCGACGTCTCCCTCACGATGCGGGCCCGCCACAGTCCCGGACGGGCGCTGTCCCGAACCCGAGGTGCCACGCCTCCGGGCACGCAGAAGGCCGGGTCCCGAGGGCCCGGCCTTCTGTGGACTCATCGGTTCCGAGGAACCGCGAGGGGTGCGTCTACTTCAGCAGCTTGCGCAGGAACACGAGGAACGCGGTGCCCGCTGCGGCAGCCACGGCCAGGGGCTGCCAGCGCTCGCTCAGCAGGTCCGAGGTGGAGGTGGATCCCTCCGGGCGCACGCCCTGGGAGCCGCCCTTCGAGGCGAACGTGGACTTGACCGATTCCTGGGTGGAGGAGAACGTCCGCGAGGTGCGGTTGACGAAGCCCTGGGTGGCGGACTGCACGGAGTCCACACGGTTCTGGGTGTCGTCGCGCAGGCTCTTGAGGTGCTCGCGGCGCAGCTTGAGGCGGTTCCGCAGCTGCTCCTCCGTGGGCTTGACCGGCTTGACCTGGTTGGGGTCGTTCGCGGCCTCCTCCTTCTCGCGCTGCTTCTTCTGCTCCGCCTCGTTGATGTCGCGCTGCACGCGGCCCTCGTTGTAGGCGGAGCCCTCCTTGACGACGCCGAGGTCGTAGCGCAGGCCAAAGACGGCCTTCTCCGGCATGAGCGGCAGGGCACCCTTGATCTTGGACACGCCGATCAGGGCGAGGATCGCGAGCACCACCAGGAAAACCACGGCGAGCAGCAGCGCCGCCAGCCATGCGGGCATCACGTGCGAGAGCCCGGCGATGGCCGCTCCCACCAGGGCGATGACGGCGAGGCCCAGGAAGATGAGACCCACCACTGCGAACGCGGCGCCGATGCCCAGCTTGATGCCCTTGGCCTTGAGCTCGAGGACGGCCAGCTGTGCTTCGTCCTTGAGCTGCTTGGGCAGCAGCCTGAGGAAGACCTTGACGACGTCCACGATGGACGCCGCGCCCGGCTTCTTGGTGGTGCGATTTCCTGCCCTGGGTGAGTGGCCGCTGTTGGGGCCCACTGCATGGCTCATGCCGCCTCCGATGAGTACGTGGTGGTGTTCAAAAGGTCAGTCCGCTCCCAAAATACCACTGGCGGGCGCGCGGACAGGCCATGTCCGCGCGCGCCGCCGGTGGCGTGGTGGTCACTGCAGACGGCCGTCCTCCATGGTCACGCAGCGGTCCGCGAGCGGCACGAACTCGGTGTCGTGCGTGACCACCAGGGAGGCCAGACGGAACTCGTGGGTGAGGTTCGCGAGCAGCTCCATGATGGCCCGCGAGCGCTCCTGGTCCAAGGCCGCGGTGGGCTCGTCCACGAGCAGCAGCTGGGGGTCGTTCATCAGGGCGCGGGCGATGTTCACGCGCTGGCGCTGACCACCCGAGAGCTGGTGGGGACGGCGGTCGCCGCAGTCCACCAGGCCCACCTGTTCGAGCAGCTCGTCCGCACGGGTGCGAGCCGCCTTGAGCTCCTTGCCGCGGGCGCCCGCCACGTGCGCCGAGAGCACGAGCTGCTCGCGCGAGGTCAGGGCCGCGAGCAGGTTGGGCTGCTGGAACACCATGCCCGTGTGGCCACGGCGGATCCGGGCGAGCTCCTTCTCCGGCAGCTCGGTGAGGGATTCCCCCGCGACCATCACGGTCCCGGACGTGGGCTTGATCAGGGCGGCGGCCACGGCCAGCAGGGAGGACTTGCCCGATCCGGACGGACCGATCAGGGCGGTCATCTCCTCACGCTGCAGCTCCAGGCTCACGCGGTCCAGGGCGCGCACGGTGCGCGGGGTGCCGTCGTTAGCAGTGCCGTCCGGGTACTCGAGGGTGACCTCGCGGACGCTCAGCGCGGGCTCGGCGTCGCCGGTCGACCCGCCCTGGTGCGCGTCGCGCTGCGGGTGGCGGGCGGCGTCGTGCTCGTGGCGGGGGTCGTGGGCCCGGCCCCGGTGGTGCTCGTGGTGCTCGGCGCGGTGGCGCGGTTCGGACTCAGCAGCATGCATGATCAGTTACCTCCCAGGGCAATCATCGGGTCGACGGTGGAGACGCGGCGCACGGCCAGCAGCGAACCGAGCAGGCCGAGGACCAGCACCCCGACCACGGGCACGGCCACGCTGGCGACGCTCAGCTCGAAGGGCACCGCGGAGCCCGCGAGCATTCCGCCCAGCAGGCCCAGGGCGCCGCCCACCAGGACGCCGACGGTCAGCACCACGGCGGCCTGCACGAGCGAGTCCACCACCACGTACTTGCGGCCGGCGCCGAGCGCGCGCAGCACGGCGATGTCGCGGGTGCGCTGGATGGTCCACACGGTCAGGAAGGAGATCACGACCATTGCGCTGATGCCGTAGAGGAAGGCCTGCATCATGAGCAGCGATCCGCGCTCGGACTGGTAGGCGGGCAGCGCGGCGAGCGAGCCCTTGGTGTCCAGGGCCACGGTGTCGGAGTCGCCCGGCACGTCCTGGGGGTAGTCGGCGGTGGTCAGTGCCAGAGCGGTGGCCTGCTCCTCCGGGGAGGTGTGGGCCACGGCCGGGTAGTCCTCCGTGCTCATCCACGCCACGGGAACGTGGCTGTAGTACTCGTCCTCCGTGATCCCTGTGGCCTTCAGGCTGGTGCCGCCCATGGACACGGTGTCTCCCACCGAGACCTTGAGGTCCTCGGCCAGGGTCTCGCTGAGCACCACTTCACCCTTGCCCGGGTGGGTGGCCCCGGAGATCGCGGTCAGGCCGGGTGCCAGGGAGGTCCCCGGTTCCAGGGCGATGCCGGCCACGGCGGTGGTGTCCGTGCGGGGGGAGTCGCCCTGGGACTGTGCCCCGCGGCTCGCGCTCGTCTGCGTGATGCCCAGTCGCTCGACCTGGTCAGCACCCACGGCGTCCTCCCAGGTGGTGAGCTGCTTCTCGTCGATCTGCGAGGTGGTGAAGGACGGCGTGTCCGAGTCACCCGGCGGTGCCTGCAGGACGATGCGCTGGGCTTCGAGACGCTCGAGGGCGGAGGTGTTCTGATGACCCAGACCGTTGGTGAGGCCCGTGAGCAGGACCAGCAGCAGGGTGATGAGAGCCACGACCGTGGCCAGCAGCGCGAACCGGCCCTTGGCGAACGTGATGTCCCTCAGGGACAAGAACATGGGAACTCCCGTGACGTAGTTTTCTGGACTGTTCCCAGTCTCGTGCCCCGCGGGCCGCCGCGGATCGCCAGCGCGGTTGAACCGGGCCGCGCAGACGGTTGATCCGGGAATCAACCGATCGGTTGATGCCCTGCCGAGCCACCTGCGTACCATGACCACGGAGTCGGCCACTCCTGCCCCCGTTCCCCGGCCGCCGTCCAGGAAGGCAGATCGTGCGTCAGGAGTTGTCCACCCCGGCCCTGCTGCGGGTCATGCGGGTCACCCTGCACCTGAGCTTCGCCGCCCTGCTCGGTCTGGCGGTGCTGCGCACACTCATGCAGCCTTCCGGAGACGGTGCCACCACGGCGGTGGTGCTCGTGCTCTCCGCCCTGCTCGCCACCACCTACGTGCTCGGCACCACGGTGGAGAACCGGGTGGCCGGCGGTCGCGCGAACCCGGCGCGGCTGCGCTGGACCCCCGTGTGGCTGGGCTCCGTGACCGTCCTGTGGATCGCCCTGGCGCTGCTGAGCCGGGACTTCGCGTGGGTGGTCTTCCCCCTCTTCTTCCTCTACCCCGTGCTGCTGCCCCCTGCAGTGGCCCTGGTCACCATCGTGGTGCTCACCGGCGTGGTCGTGCTCTCGCAGCTGATCCACCTGCCCTCGGGATCCTTCACCGCGCCCATGGCCGTGGGCCCGAGCATCGGGGCGGTCGTGGCGGTTCTGGTCAGCTACGGCTACCGCGCCCTGTACCGGGACGCCCGACGCCACGTGAGCGTGATCCGCCAGCTCGAGTCCACGCGCGCCGAGCTCGCGCGCCGCGAGCGCACCGCCGGGACTATGACCGAGCGGGAACGGCTCTCCCGGGAGATCCACGACACCCTCGCCCAGGGCCTCACCTCGATCGTGCTCGTCTCCCGCGCGGCCCAGCAGGCCCTGTCCCTGGACGATCGAGAGGTGACCGCCGCGCGGCTGGCCACGATCGAGGACACCGCCGCCGCGAACCTGGCCGAGGCCCGGCGGTTCGTCCGCGACCTCGCCTCCCCCGCCCTGGACGAGTCCCTTCCGAGCGCGCTCGCCGAGGTCTGCCGCCGCACGGAGGAGGGCTCCCGCGCCGCCGGCACGGGGCTCACGTGCGAGTTCCGCGTGCAGGGGACGCCACCCGATCTCACGGACCGGCAGCGCACGCTGTTCATCCGGGCCACGCAGTCCACGCTCGCGAACGTCCTCTCCCACGCCCGGGCCACCCGTGTGGTGGTCACGCTGGAGGGCTGGGACGACGCCGTGGCCCTGGACGTGGTGGACGACGGCGTGGGCTTCGATCCCCGCTCGGTGTCCCGCGCGCACGAGGAGGACTCGTTCGGCCTCTCCCACCTGCGACGCCGCGCGGCCGAGCTGGGTGCCGAGCTCACCGTGGAGTCCGAGCCGGGCAGCGGCACCGCCGTGAACGTGCGGCTGCCGCTCCCACGGGAGACGTCCCGGGCGGGGGCATCCGCCACCCCGGGGACTGACGACGACGCCGCTCCCCCGGCCCTGGTGCCGCAGCGCGGCGAGGGCGACCCTGCGACGTCGTCCACCGAAGCAGACCACCACCGACCCGGAGGCAGGGCCACCGCATGACCACCAGAGTGCTGCTCGTGGACGACCACCCCGTGGTGCGCGCCGGGCTGAGGGCGGTGCTGGAGTCCCTCGGGGACATCACCGTGTGCGCGGAGGCGCAGGACGGGCGCGCCGCCCTGGAACGGCTGGAGGCACCCGGGCACGGCGTGGACGTGGTGGTCATGGACCTGCAGATGGGCGCCGGGATGGGCGGGCTGGAGGCCACCCGGCGGATCGTCGCCGCGGGCGGACCACCCGTGCTGATCCTCACCACGTACGACACCCAGGCGGACGTGGTCGCCGCGCTGGAGGCCGGTGCCACCGGCTACCTGCTCAAGGACGCGCAGCCGGAGAGCATCGGCCAGGCCGTGCACGACGCCGCGGCGGGACGTCCCGTGCTCTCCCCCTCGGTCACGGCGCGGCTCATGAACCAGGTCCGCACCCCGGGGACCTCCTTGAGCCCGCGGGAGGTCGAGATCCTGCGGGGCCTGGCCACGGGCGCCTCGAACCGGGCACTCGCGAAGTCCCTGTTCATCTCCGAGGCCACCGTGAAGACCCACCTGGTGCACATCTACGACAAGCTCGGCGTGGACAACCGCACCGCCGCCGTGAGCCGTGCCCGGGAGGAGCACATCATCTGAGGGGTCTGCCGGCACGCAGGCGCCGCGCAGCAAGCCCTGCGACGAGCGCGCAGAGCCCGCTCACGACCGCGAGGGCAAGTCCCGCGCCCGGCCAGCCGCCGAGGGCGAGACCCACTCCGGCCACCGTGGCCCCCATGCACACACCCAGGCTCTGCCCCGCGCCGTTGAGCCCGAGGACCGTGCCGCGACTTCCGGGGCACGCACGGACCAGCAGCGTGGTCACGACGGCGGCCACCACCGCGTGGGTGAGTCCCAGCACCACCGTCATGACGACCGCCACCCCACCGTGGTCCGTGACGAACAGTACGAGCACCGACCCGGCACCCAGGGTGGCAGCCCCCGCGGCGAGCCATGCGGCCCGGTCCGCGGCGGTCACGGAGCGCAGGAACCGCCCGCCGCACCAGTTGCCCAGGAAGAAGGACAGCCCGGAGACGCCCCACACCATGGAGACCAGCCCCGGGCCCGCGCCCCAGCGCTCGGAGCACAGCACGGCCAGATAGGCCAGCTGCCCCATGAACGCCGTGGTCCGAAGGACGGACACGAGCAGGAGGGCTCCCACCCCGGGCGTCCTGCACGCGGTGCGCAGCGCCTGCCCGTACCCGGTGCCAGCGCCTGCCGCTGCCGAGGTGCTTCTTCCGGCCGTGGCAGGCGCGCCCCGGCGGACAAGAGCGACCGCCGTGAGCGCGGCCAGTGCCACCACCGCCAGGAGATCCCCGCGCCAGCCCCACCACCGGGCGGACAGGGCGAGGGTCGGCGCGCCGAGAACCGCGGTGAGGGTCATGGTGGCGGAGACCTGGGTTGCCGCGCGGCCCGCCGTGGCGCCGTCCGCAAAACGGTCCGCGGCCATGGCCGAGACCGCGGGGTTCAGCACGGAGGTGGCCGCGCCCACGAGCAGACAGAACATCGTCCAGGACCACACCGTCCCGTGGACGGCCACGGCGCACGCGCCACCGATCACCGCGAGCGCGCCGGCGGCCATCGCTCCCCGGGACACCCGGTCCAGCAGCGGTGCACAGCCGAGGCCCACCACCAGCGCGGCGACCCCGCCCGTGCCGCGCAGCCAGCCCATGAGCGCGGCATCGCTCTGCGCGTCACGGGTGATCTCCACGAGCGCCGTGGAGTACAGGGTGAACGGCACGAGTCCCAGGGCGCTCGCGCCGAGCAGCGGCCAGATTCGGGCGGCGATCGCGGCGTCGCCCAGGGCGGCGTCAGCGTGGGGCGTCGGTGCGCGGGTGCCGGCCGTCACCGCTGCGGGCTCCCCGCCCATCCGTGGCGCCGACACTCACGGGCCGCAGGCAACGGGTGCGCTCGCCGTTCTCCCACACCCGGCTGGCGCCCGCTCACCTCAGCCCCTTGGACCGCAGGTAGTCGGCGAGCTTCTGGGCGCCGTCCATGTTGCGGGGACTCGAGACGGCCTCGCCGTAGTCCATGACGTAGATGTTCCCGTTCTTCACGGCGGGCGAGTCCTTCACCGGGGACTCGGTCCTGAGGTAGTCGAGCTTCTCCTGCACGGGCTGCTTGTTGTAGTCGACCACCACGATCGCCTGGGGTTCGCTCGTGACCACCGACTCCCACCCCACGGTGTCCCAGCGAGCGTCGAGGTCCCTGGTCACCGAGGTGGCCCCGGCCAGTTCCACCATCCCGTTCAGTGCCGTCCGCCGGCCCGCGGTGTAGGGCTCGGAGGTCCCGGAGTCGTAGACGAACACGCGGGCCGGGTTCTCGGGCCGCGGTGCCTCCTGCAGGGCGCGCCGCTTCTCCTGCAGCTGACCCACGAGCTCCTGCGCGCGGTCCTCGACCCCAAAGATGGTCCCCAGATCCTTCAGGTCCTCGACAGTGGCGTCCAGCGGGTCGGGGTCGGAGGTGTCCCCCTGGTAGCCCTTGCACGTCTCGTGCTGCATGTAGGAGTTGATCCCCACGCCCTGCAGGGAGTCCGGGGTGACCCCGCGGGCCTCGCTGAACCCGGCCTGCCAACCGGCGAAGACCCAGTCCGCCTGCGCGCTGACCACGGCCTCCTGGCCCAGCACCGAGTCGGAGATGGTCTCGGTCCTGCCGTAGTCCTCCTTGTAGGGGGACTTCTCGACCACGCTGCTCACGGTCTGCGGCAGCACGATGCCCCGCATCTGCTCCGCGAGCCCGAGCGAGAACATCTTCTCGATCGCCGAGACGTCGTACGCCACGGCCTTCTGCGGGGTGGGGTACGTGCTGCTGCGGCCGCAGTTCTCGATGGTCTTCTCCGCGCCCGACGCCGCGTCCTTCTGGACCTGCGCGCCGCAGCCGGTGAGCAGCAGGGTCGCCACGAGCCCCACGGCCAGGGGCGCGCCGCGTCGGGTCAGCGCTCGGCCGCCTCCGGGTGCACTGCGGGGCACGACGCCGCCCGGCCCGTCCTCGCCGCACGCCGCGCCTCCGGGCAGCGCAGCCCCGTCACCGGAGTACGAGCGACGGGTCTCGGGCGCGCCGGTGCGGCCGTGCGCACGCTCGGGGCCGTGGGGGCCGGAGCTGGGGGGTGTTCTCATGAAGGGTCCTCTCGGTCGTTGGGGAACAACAGATGGGGTGTCCCGGTGTCGGGACGGGTGATCAGCAGGGGCCGCACGCCGTAGACACGCTCCACGGTGTCGGGGTCCAGGGCCTCGTGGGGCGGGGCGTCGGCCACCACCCGCCCCGCGGCGAGCACCACGATCCGGTCGCACAGCGCGGCGGCAAGGTTGAGGTCGTGCAGGGCCAGCAGCACGGCGGGCCCTGTCCCGGCGGTGCCGCGCAGGGTGCGCAGCAGGTCTGTCTGGTGGCGCAGGTCCAGGTGGTTGGTGGGCTCGTCCAGCAGCAGGTACGGGGTGCGCTGGGCCAGGGCGCGGGCGATGAGCACCCGCTGGCGCTCGCCCCCGGAGAGCCCCAGCACGCTGCGGTCGGCCAGGTCCGCCACCCCCACACGGGCCATGGCATCCCGCACGACGCCGCCCAGCTCCTCCGTGCGCAGGCGCGGGTTGGCCGCCGCCCCCAGGCGCACGACCTCCGCGACCAGGAAGTCCAGCTCGCTCCGCTCGTCCTGGGGCAGCGCCGCGATCCGCACGGCCGAGTCCCGGAAGCGCATCCCGTGCAGGGACTCGCCGTCGATCAGCACAGCCCCGCCGCACGGGCGCAG
>NZ_JASDCY010000045.1:0-21432 GCF_030407675.1 Kocuria sp. APC 4018
CGGCTCACCTCCGGCGCTCCCGGCCCCGGCTCCTACGGCGCCCAGGACACCTGCGGCGCCGTCGCCCGCTCCCGGCCTGCCCGGATCATCCCCGTCCCCAGAACCCGCCTCCGGGGCGCCGACAGCACATCCTGGGTCGGCGCACGGACCCACGGCGCCCGGGTCATCCCCGACGTCGTCCCCCGCGGCGTCAGAACCGGGGGAGCTGCCGCCACCGGAGGCCCGTCCCGAGGATCCCACGATGCGCTGGTCGACGACGCGCGGTCTCGCGGCGGACCCCGCGATCTGCTCCGAACCGCTCTCGAGTCCCGGGCCATCGACGGGCCTGAGGAGCCACCGCACTCTCTGACGCCTTCGACGCGCCTGGGCGCGGTGAGCGCCCTGCACACTCCACGGGAATCGTGGTGGCCTCAGTGGCGGGGGAGGCACGGTGGGTGCCATGACATCAGTTCTCGCCCAACCGTCCCGCGCCGCTCCGGCAGGTGCGCGGTGAAGGGGTTCGCCCGCAGCCGCAGTGTCGCCCTAATCGGTCTGGAGGGGTACGTGGTGGACGTGGAGGCGGACATCGGGCAGTCGCTGCCGGGCTTCACGATCATCGGTCTGCCGGACCAGGCGGTCAACGAGTCCAAGGAACGCATCCGTTCCGCGGCACGTCATGCCGGCGCCCCTCTGTCACCACGCAAGATCACGGTGAACCTTTCACCGGCCACACTTCCCAAACGTGGTTCACACTTCGACGTCGCCGTCGTGATGGCGGTCCTCAGCGCCCAGGGCGTGGTGCGTGTCCCCCCGGACACCGTCTTCTTCTCGGAGCTGGGGCTGGACGGTTCCCTGCGCCCCGTCCGGGGAGTGCTCCCGGCGGTCCTCGCGGCCGTGCGCGAGGGGTGCCCACACGTCGTGGTGGCGGATGCCAACCGGGAGGAGGCCGAACTCGTCACGGGCGCAACCGTGAGCTCAGCTGGGCACCTGGCCCGTCTGCTGGTCGAGTTCGGGGCAGACCCCGCGCTTGCGGCCAAGGTAGAGCCCGCCGCGCCGGGGCCGGGGCCCTCGCACACTCCGCAGACGCGGGCGGTGGCCCAGGAGCAGGATCCGCGGGACCTGACTGACGTGGTGGGTCAGATCGAAGGGCGCAAGGCCCTGGAGATCGCGGCCGCCGGTGGCCACCACCTGCTCATGGTCGGCCCACCGGGCGCGGGCAAGACCCTGCTCGCGGAGCGCCTGCCGGGGATCCTCCCGGACCTCGAGGACGAGGACTCGCTCGAGGTCACCTCGGTCCACTCCCTTCGTGGCGACTCCGGGTGCTCGGCCCTGATCAGACGGCCGCCGTTCCAGTCCCCGCACCACGGGACCACGATGCCCGCTATGTGCGGGGGAGGCAGCGGCATGCCTCGGCCCGGTGCCATCTCCCTGGCCCATCGTGGCGTGCTGTTCCTGGACGAGGCGCCCGAGTTCGACCGCAGGGTGCTGGACGCGCTGCGACAACCCCTCGAGTCCGGCACGGTCACGATCGCGCGGGCCCAGTCCGTGGCGCAGTATCCTGCGGCATTCCAGCTCGTGCTGGCCGCCAACCCCTGCGCCTGCGGCCACGCGGGCGGCACCGGACATGCGTGCACGTGCAGCTCCGTGCAGCGCCGCCGCTACTTCGGGAAGCTCTCGGGTCCACTGCTGGACAGGGTGGACGTGCAGCTGCGGGTGCCCGCGGTGACCTATCACGAGCTCAGCGCGGTGTCGGGGGATGCTCCCGAGAGCAGCGCGACCGTGGCGCAGCGGGTCGCGCAGGCCCGGGGCGCCCAGCAGGAACGGCTGCGATCTCTGGGCTGCCGTCTGAACGCCGGCGTCCCCGGTGCCCTGCTACGCCGCAGACTGTCCCCGGGTGCGGAAGCGGTGGAGCCGTTGAAGGCCGCCATGGAGCGCAGGGCACTCACCGCCCGGGGGTTCGTGAAGGTCCTGCGCGTGGCGTGGACCCTCGCGGACCTTGACGGCGCGGTGGTGCCCACCCGCGAGCACGTTCAACTGGCCCTCTACTTCAAGACCACGGTGACGACATGACCGGCGACCAGTTCAGCCAGAACCCTGCAGATTTCCAGCACCCAGCCGATTCCACGGAGGACGTGAGGGCGTGCCGCACTCGTCTGGCCCGCATCATCGAACCGAGCGACACGGCCGGACTGCTCCTTCTGCGCGCGCTCGGGCCCCAGGTGCTGTGGCGGAGCATCACCGAGCTTCAGGAACCCACTCGCGCCCTGCACTCCGTGCTGTACAAGGCGACGCAGGAGTGGCTTCCGGGTTCCCGGACTCCCGACCTGACCGCCCGCTTCGAGGCATGGCGGTCCAGGTTGCCGGTCCCCGCGACGGACGTGGAGCACCGCCACGCCCTGCGCATCGGCGCCTGGACGGTGATTCCGGAGGACCCGGACTGGCCCGGGCAGCTCGCAGATCTGGGGCTGCAGCAGCCGATCGTGCTGTGGGGACGCGGAGACCGGGCGCTTCTGGGACGTCTCCGGGGCAGCGTGGCCGTGGTGGGGTCCCGCAACGCCAGCGCGTACGGTGCCGCCGTGACGAGGGGCATCGCCCAGGAGCTGGTGGCGGCCGACCGGTGCGTGGTGTCCGGGGGCGCCTTCGGGATCGACGCCGAGGCGCACACCACGGCATTGCAGACGGCTGCGGGGCCCGGGGCCACGGCGGCGGTCCTGGCCTGCGGCGTGGACCGGTTCTACCCCGCGGGCAACGCCGAGCTGCTCGGGCGGATCTGCCAGCACGGCCTGCTGCTGAGCGAGGTGCCTTTCGGGTGCGCTCCCACCCGCTACAGGTTTCTTCAGCGCAACCGGATCATCGCGGCCCTCACGTGCGCCACGGTGGTCACGGAGGCCGCATGGCGCTCGGGATCCCTGAACACGGCGCGGCACGCCGCGGGGCTCTCCCGAGAGGTGGCGGCCGTACCCGGTGACGTGCTCGTGGGCAGCTCGGCGGGGTGCCACCGCCTCGTGCGGGAGGACCACGCGGTGCTCGTCAGCAACGGGAGCGAGGTTCTCGAGCTCGTGGCACCGCTGGGCACCCCTCCCGACGAGACCCACCCAGGCGCGAGCGGTCTGGACCGTCGTCCCGAGGACGACCTGGACCCCCAGCTGCTGCGCCTCTTCGACGCCCTGCCCCTGCACCGCGATGCGGATCCCTCGTCGCTCTGCCGCGTCTCGGGGCTGGCGCCGGGGGACGTCCTCGCCGGTCTCGTCACTCTCCGGGAGCGCGGCCTGGCCACGGACTCGCTCCTGGGGTGGCGGCGGGTAGGCTCCCAGCATGGCCGGCCAGGACGAGACCCCCGCTGACGGACGCACCTTCACGGACGGGCGTACACCCGCTGGCGGACGCCCCTTCACGGACGGGCGTACACCCGCTGGCAGACCTTCCGCCCCGGGCGGACGCACTCCCTCCGGTGGACGTCCCTCGGCGGTCGAGCGCACCGTCGCGGTGGCACGAGTACCCACGAACGGGAGAGCCGCTCCCCAGACGCGCGCCTCCCGGTCCGTCGACGCCACCGAGCGAACGTCCCCGGCGACGAGCACGGATCCCGGGCCGCTCGATCACTACCTGCCAGGATTCCGTGCCCATCTCGGTCTCGAGCGCTCGCGCAGCGAGAACACGGTTCGGGCCTACACCACCGACATCGCGGACCTGTCACGCTGGATGCAGGGGACGGGCATCGACGACATCGACCTGCTGGACAGGGACGCCCTGCGCGGTTGGCTCGCCGACCGGCACCAGCGGGGACTGGCCCGCAGCTCGATCACCCGGGGCATCGCCGCTGTGCACACGTTCTTCCGCTGGGCCGTGGACACCCAGGGCCTGCGTCACGATCCAGCAGCCGGGCTCAAAGGCCCCCGCCCCGCCCGCCACCTGCCGGAGGTCGTCGGAGCCACCGCACTGTCCACCATGCTGGAGACTCTCGCGGACACGGCGCTGGGGGAGCACGAGGACGAAAGGGCTGCCGCGCTGGCCGCGCGGGACTGGGCCCTGCTGGAGCTGCTCTACGCCACGGGTGCGCGCATCGGCGAGCTGGTGGGGGCGGACCGCGCCCACCTCGACCGCACGCAGCACGTGCTCACCGTGACGGGCAAGGGGAACAAGCAACGGCGAGTGCCCTACGGACAGAGGGCGGGGGAAGCACTTGCCCTCTGGGAGCACCGACGGCCGGCCCTGGCAGGGCCGCGCGCGGCCGATGCCCTGTTCCTCGGCGCTCGAGGGGCGCGCATCGATCAGCGCGTAGCCCGGGGGGCCGTCGCGAGGGCGCTCGACACCGTTCCGGACACCGGGGCTCGCGGCCCGCACAGCCTGCGGCACAGCGCGGCCACCCACCTGTTGGACGGGGGAGCGGATCTGCGCAGCGTGCAGGAGCTGCTGGGCCACGCCACCGTGGCCACCACGCAGATCTACACCCACGTGTCCGTCGATCGGCTCCGAAGCGCGTACTCACAGGCTCACCCACGAGCTTGACATTCGAGCTCGCAGTGCCCACCAGGTTGACCGTGGGTGGGCCCTGCTGGACAATGAACCCGAGTGCGGAAGTTCGCCCCGGCCTCGAATCCGTGGCGGACGCCACCTCGCTCGTTTCAACTGCATCACGGCGCCGGGCTGGCAGCGCTGAACCTCCGAGCAGGACGTTGGGGAAGACGTACCTACACGACGGAGGAACAGGCTATGTCTTCACCCACCACGCGCGGAGTGCTCTACGTGCACTCCGCGCCCCAGGCGCTCTGCCCACACATCCAGTGGGCACTGGAATCCGTGTCGCATCGGCGGACGGATCTCGAGTGGACCCCGCAGAACGCCGAGCCCGGTTGCGTCCGCACCGAACTCGAGTGGTCCGGCCGTGCGGGCACCGGTGCGCTTCTCGCGTCTGCCCTTCGCACCCTGGGCCGGGTGCGCTTCGAGGTGACCGAGAACGCCAGCCAGGGCAGTGACGGGTCCCGGTGGTCCTTCACCCCGGACCTGGGAATCTTCCACGCCACCACGGACGTCGCCGGGAACATCTGCGTGAGTGAGGACCGGATCCGCTACGCCTTCGAGGCGGCCGGGGGAGACCCCGCTGCCGTGGTGGAGGAGCTCTCGCTGGCACTGGGTGAGGCCTGGGACGAGGAGCTCGAACCGTTCCGCCACGCGGCCGAGGGCGCCCCCGTGCGCTGGCTACACCGCGTGGGCTGATCGAGGGCACGCCCGAGCACCTGCACACACGCCTCCCGGGCAGCGCAGCCGCACCTCCGTCCGCGGCGCGCGCTGCACCCGTTACCTTGTGAGTGCCTCCGATGGTCGGGGGTCTGGTCGCTCGGCCGGGTATGGCTTTGTTGCCCTGCCATTGATGGTCCGGGGGGTGTTGCCGCCCGGTCGAGAGACACGCGTTGACCGCTGATAGGGACACGGCCCGCCGCCGTGGTGGCGAGGTCTCTTCGTAACGTGGGTGCCGGCATCGGGTGTCAAGACTGCGACCAGCGATGGTGCGCCAAGGAGGCTCATCATGGAGAACCGTTTCGCGGTAATCATCGGCCTGGATGTGGGCAAGACCGCCCACCACGGGTGCGCGCTGGATGCGACCGGGCACAAACTGTTCGACAAACCCCTCCCGCAGGACGAGACCCAGCTGCGGGAGTTGTTCACCAGCCTGCAGGAGCGTGGTGAGGTGCTGATGGTCGTGGACCAGCCCAACACCATCGGGGCGTTGCCGATCGCGGTGGCCAGAGACACCGGCTGCGCTGTGGCGTATCTTCCCGGGTTAGCTATGCGAAAAGCAGCAGACCTGTATCCGGGAAGATCGAAGACCGACGCCAGAGACGCGTTCATCATCGCCGACACCGCCCGCACCATGCCCCACACGCTGCGGCAGGTCGACCATGACAACGAGGTCCTCTCCGCGCTGAAAGTCCTCGCCGGGTTCGACGAGGACCTCGCCCACGAGACCACCAGGGCGTTGAACCGGATCCGTTCGCTGCTCACCCAGATCCACCCCGCACTAGAACGTGTCTTCCCCGGCGGGACCCTCTCCACCGACCTCGTGCTGGAGCTGCTAGAGAAGTTCGGAGGCCCCACCGGGTTCACCTCCGCTGGGCGGGGGCGGGTTTTGAGGTTCGCTCGTTCCCATTCTCGCCGCGATCCCTCTGCGCTGGTCGAGAAGATCTTCACGGCGCTGAGCGAGCAGACCGTGACAGTGCCGGCGACCGCGGCGGTCGAGCTCGTGATCCCCAGGGTGGCCGGGCAGGTCAAGGAGTTGAAAGCGCAACGGGCCACGGTCGCCCACGAAGTCGAGGCCATGCTGGAGGACTTCCCTCTCGCCTCGGTCTTGATGAGCATGCCGGGGATCGGCATCAAGACCGCAGCCCAGATCCTCCTCGCGATCGGCGATGGCACCGGGTTCGAGACCGCGGGCCACCTGGCCGCGTATGCGGGCATCGCCCCGATCACACGGCGATCAGGGACGTCGATCCGTGGTGAGTTCCCCGCTCGTTCGGGCAACAAACGATTGAAGAACGCACTGTTCTACTCCGCGTGGATCGCCTCGAATCGCGACCCGATCTCGAAGGCCTACTACGATCGCAAACGAGCCGAAGGAAAACGACACAACGCCGCCGTGATCTGCCTGGCCCGTCGTCGTTGCAACGTCATCTTCGCGATGCTCCGCAACGGCACCTACTACCAACCACCCACCGCCCCTACCCCCGAACCAACCGCTCTCGCGGCTTGACTCGGAACATAGGGACACCCCCCATGCCCGTGAGACGAGGAAATATGGAGCAGTTCGCCACCCACACCCAGGCCGTCCTGGACCGCATGAACGCGGTCATCGACGGCAAGCCCGCCGAGACCCGCACCGCACTGACGGTGCTGCTGGCCGGGGGTCATCTGCTGGTGGAGGACGTTCCGGGCGTGGGCAAGACCATGCTCGCGCGCACGCTGGCGGGGGCGATCGGCGGTTCGGTGAGCCGCATCCAGTTCACCCCAGACCTGCTGCCCACGGACATCACGGGCGTCTCGGTCTACGACCAGGTGCGCCGGGAGTTCGAGTTCAAGCCGGGCCCGGTGTTCGCGAACATCGTGATCGGGGACGAGATCAACCGCGCGTCCGCCAAGACCCAGTCCGCGCTGCTGGAGGCCATGGCGGAGGGTCAGGTCACCGCGGACGGCACCACGTACCGGCTGCAGTCCCCGTTCATGGTGGTGGCCACGCAGAACCCCGTGGAGATGGACGGCACGTTCCCGCTCCCGGAGGCCCAGCGGGACCGTTTCACGGCGCGGATCTCCATGGGCTACCCGGACGCGGACGCGGAGGTCGCCATGCTCTCGGACCACGGTTCCGGCTCTCCCCTGGCTGGGCTGGAGCCCGTGCTGGACGTGGACCAGGCCCGCCTGCTCGTGCAGCACGTGGCGTCCCTGCACGTGTCCACCGCGGTGCGCCGCTACATCGTGGCGCTGTGCCAGGCCACACGCTCCCACCCCCACCTGCGCCTGGGGGCGAGCCCCCGCGCCGCCCTGCAGCTGCAGGCGGCCGCCCGCGCGCAGGCCGCCCTGGCCGGCCGGAACCACGTGCTGCCGGACGACGTCAAGGACGTGGCGGTTCCGGTTCTCGCCCACCGCCTCATCCTGGAGCGCCGCTCGGGTGCGGACAGCACCCAGGAGATCGTGCGCGGCATCCTCGACGACGTCCGCGTCCCCACCGAAGACGCCCCGCAGACCCGATGAGGGCCACCACCTCTCGCGTGGACTCGCGCGCCAAGTTCACGCCGCGCGGGTGGTGCTTCCTGGTCGCGGCGGTGCTGTGCCTCGCGGCGGCCACGTGGCTCGGACGCAAGGACGTGCTGGCGCTGTCCCTCTTCCTGGGCGCCGTCCCGCTGCTGGCCTCGCTCGCCATGTGGCTCGTCAAGCCCCGGGTGCTGCTCAAGCGCTCGGTGGATCCTGCCCTGGTCACGCTCGGCGACGCCGCCCTGGTGGCCCTGAGGATCCGACGCCGCTCCGCCTTCGGCTCCCGTGCGCGCACCCCGGGGTCCACCTCCACGGAGCGCGCCGCCGTGGACGTCCACGAGACGGTGGACCCGCTGCTGGGCACGGACCAGGACTTCTCGGTCCCGGTGTCCGGCGCGCCCGTGACGTACACGGTGCGCCCGCGACGTCGGGGGGTTCACGAGCTGGGCCCCGCCACGGTGCGCGTGAGCGATCCGTTCGGGGTGGTGACCGAGCTGCTGGACGTCGCGGAGCACACGTCCCTGCACGTGGCGCCCGATCCCGAGCCCCTCAGCGAGCACGGGGTGTCCATGGTCCCGGAGACGGGCAACGATCCGTCCCGCCGCGCGCAGCCCCAGCCGGGGCCGGACAACGTGACCACGCGCGAGTACCGCCACGGTGACCCGATGCGCCGGGTGCACTGGGCGGCGTCGGCCAGGCACGGTGAGCTGATGGTGCGCCAGGAGGATCCGCGCAGCACGCGCCGGGCTGTCCTGGTCCTGGACTGCGTGGCGCAGCACTGGCCCGGCGCCACGGTGCGGGCCGGGGTCCTGGAGTCCACCGAGGAGTTCGAGTGGGCCGTGCGCGCGACCGCCTCCGTGCTGGAGCACCTGACCCGCCGCGAGACCGTGGTCCACGCCCTGGACGACCAGGGCCGCGCCCTGCCGCGCGGCGACGCGGAGAGCGCCGAGCTGCGGGACACCGCGGTCACGGACACCACGGCCACCGAGGTGGTCCACGGGCTGGCACGGGTGGCGCCCGTGCCCCGCCCCGAGCCGGAGGCGGCGCACGACCCCTTGACCGCGCGCCTCGACCGCGAGGGACTCAGCCACCCCGTGATGCTCTTCACGGGCCGGCTGTCCGAGGCGGCCGCCCGCCGCTACGTGCAGGCCACCGCGGGCTGTCCGGCGAGCTCGGTGGTCATGGTGGTGGACCCGCCGCTGATCCGCCCCGCCAGCGCGGCCGTGTTCGAGGCCGCGGGCTGGTCCGTGGTCCTCGTGAGCTGCTGGACCGACGTCGACGCCGCCTGGCTGGCCCTGCGCGGCGGCGCCACCCTGATGGCTCCCCGTCCTCCCGCCCCGGGAACCACCCAGCTGGGCATGGACGAGATGATGCGCCGCACCCCCCGGAGGACCACCGCATGAGCTCCCCCGATCCTTCGTCCCGCCGCACGCCGTGGGACCGCACGCCGAACCCTGCGGACGACGCCGTCGCCTCGGACCGTGCGGCCGACGCACCACCCCAGGACCATGCGAGCGGCGGTGCCGCGCGCCGGGAGACTCCCGGTGGCGATCCCACCGAACGCCCCCTGGGCGGCACCACTGCCGCGGCGACCGGCCGAGCCGGCGGAGCGGAACCCGCTGGCACCCCGGGCCAGGCCCGCAGGCCGCGCCGGGCCACCGGTGCCGGCCGCGCGGAGACCGCACCGCGGCGGCGTCGTTCTGGCGGCGCCGCCCCGACCGGCGGACCGGGCTCCGCACCGCGGCTGCGGGTGCCGGAGCTGTCTCTGCTGCTGCTCGTGAGCACCGCCCTGGGGTGCGTGGGACTGGCCGACGCGCTGAGCGGCACGTGGTGGATCCTGCCCGTGGCGGCAACCGTGGTCACCGTGCTGCTGGTGACCGGTGCCGCGCGCTGGCTGCGGCTGCCCTCGGTGCTCGTCACCGTGCTGGGCCTCGCTGCCCTGCTGCTCGCCCTGACCGTGGTGCACCTGGGCGAGCACGCGCTGCTGGGGTTCGTGCCCACCGGGGAGACCTTCTCCGCGGCGTCCTCGCTCTGGCAGTCCTCGGGTGACTTCGTGGCCCGCGACGCCGCCCCCTACGGCGAGGATCCGGGGCTGTCCTTCGTGCTGTGCGCCCTGGTGGGCCTGGTCACGGTGTTCATGGAGACCGTCCTGGTGGGCCTGCGCATGGCGGGGCTGGCGTGCGTGGGAATCCTCACGCTGCAGCTGGTGCCCGCCCTGACCCTGCCCGGCAGTGTCAGCACGCTCGGCCTGGCGGCCGCCGCCCTCGCCGCGCTCGCCCTGCTGGCCGGGTCCCGGATCTGGGGTGCCACCCGCGACCGCCGGATCGCCCCGGCACCGGGTGGCCTGCCGCGCGCCCTGCTCGTGGTCGCGGGCGTGCTTGCGGTCGTGCTGCTCGTGCCCTCGGTGATGCCGGGGTTCTTCAACGGCGCGTTCCCCCAGGGCAGCTCGCTGACGTCCGGGCGCGCGTCGGGCGTGGGGCCGCTGCGCGCCGTGGGCCAGGACCTGCGCTCGGCGGAGGACGCCCAGCGCTTCAGCTACACCACCTCGGACGGCCAGGCGCAGTACATGCGCCTGCTGACCCTCTCGGACTTCTCCCAGGACGAGTGGTTCCCGGACACGGACGGCCTGGACGAGAACCTCTCCGCGCTCGGCGGCGCGGCTCGCGAGGCCGTGCCCGGCGGCACGGAGGTGACCACCAAGGTCACGTTCGAGGACTACGACGAGCACTGGCTGCCCGCCCCCTACGCCCCGGCAGAGATCGCCGGGCTGGGCGAGGACGGATGGGCGTGGAACCCGCAGGACCTCACCGTGCACAGCGCGGCCACCGGGATGTCCGGCGCGAGCTACACCGTGACCTCGGTGCAGCCGCAGCCCACCCCCGAGACCCTGCGCCAGGCTCCCCCGGCGTCCGCGGACCCCGCGATGACCGAGTACCTCAAGCTGCCCCCGGACCGCCCGCAGTCCCTCTCGGACGCGGCCCGGCAGTTCACGGAGGGGGCGGGCACGGACTACGACCGCGCCCTGGCGCTGCAGAACCACCTGCGCCGGGACTTCCAGCACGACGTCAACGCTCCCCTGGCCCAGGGCTACGACGCCGGTGGGATGAGTTCCATGGACACGTTCATGTCCACCCGCACGGGCTACTCGGGGCACTTCGCCCCCGCCATGGCCCTGATGGCGCGCGAGGTGGGGATTCCCGCCCGGGTGGCCGTGGGCTACCTCCCCACGGCGGCCACCGCGGAGGACGGTGCCTCGTTCGCCGTGGGCACCGGGGACGCCCACGCGTGGCCCGAGCTCTACTTCGAGAACGTGGGATGGGTGCGCTTCGAACCGACCCCCGGCGTCCCGAGCACACCCGTTTGGGCCCCGGAGACCCCTCAGGACCAGGGCCACGCCGCCACCTCCCCCGCGCCGGACGCCTCGCAGCCCGAGCCCGGCACGAGCGAGGGTCCCGGCGAGCAGCCCAGCGAGCCCGCCTCCGAGCAGCCCAGTGACCCGGCCTCCCAGCAGCCAGGACAGAGCGGCGCCACGGACGAGACCGCCCCGCAGGAGCAGCGACCGGCAGGGCTGCCGCTGCCGTGGTGGGCCGTCGCGGCCGCGGTCGCGGTCCCGCTGCTGCTGGTGCTCGCGGCGCTGCCCCGGTGGCTGCGCGGGCGGCGTCGGCGGGCCCGGGTCCGCGCGATGCAGGACACCTCGCTGACCCCGCAGCGCAGGGCGAACGCCGCGTGGGACGAGTTCCGGGCACTCGCCGTGGACCACGGCGCGGCCTCCCGGGTCTCGGACACCCCGCGAGCGCGGGCCAGCCGGCTCGCGGCGGGGATCCCTGCGGCGCAGCCGTCCCTGGACCGCGTGGTGGCGGACCTGGAGAGCGCGAGCTACGGCGCACCGGACCCCTCGTGGAGCCCCCGGGCCACCCCGGAGGACCTTGCGAGGATCCGGGACGAGTTCCGCCGCAAGGCCTCCCGCGGGCAGCGGTTCCGTGCCACGTGGTGGCCGGCCTCCCTGTTCGGAGGATCCCGCCGCTGACACCGCACGACGCCGCCCGGGCGGGAGGGCGGCGTCGTCCACCAGCGCGGAGCGTCCGGCCCGTCCCGGGCCCGACCGCGGGCGGGATGTCTGCGGCGGTTCAGCACCGACGGCGAGCGGGGGCTCCCGCGGGTCTCAGGCGCGACCCCGGGCGGCGATCACGGCGTCGTAGAGGCGGCGGGTGCTCACGCCCCGGTCCGTGGCCACCTGGCGCGCGGCGGCCTTGAGCTTGATCTCGTGCGAGGCCACGAGCGCCTCGACCTCCCCCACGAGGTCCTCGGGCTCCGGTGCGGGTGCGGGTGCGGCACCGTGGACCACCACCACGATCTCGCCGCGCACCTGGTTTCCGGTGGCCCACGCGATGAGTCCGTCGAGGTCGTCCCGCAGCACCTCCTCGTGGAGCTTGGTCAGCTCCCGGCACACCGCGGCGCGGCGGTCCCCGCCGAGGGCGTCGCGCACCGCGGTGAGCATCTCCGCGAGCCGGTGCGGGGACTCGTAGAAGACCATGGTGCGGGGCTCCTGCGCGAGAGCGGACAGGTGGGCGGCGCGCTCCCCGGTCTTGCGCGGCAGGAACCCCTCGAAGGTGAAGCGGTCCGTGGGCAGGCCGGAGACGGCGAGCGCCGCGAGCATGGCGGACGGGCCGGGCAGCACCGAGACGGGCAGCTCCGCCTCCGCCGCGGCGCGGACCAGTGGGAAACCCGGGTCCGAGACGGTGGGCATGCCCGCGTCCGAGAGCACCGCGACCGTGCGCCCCGCACGGACCTCGTCCAGCAGCTCGCCGGCGCGGGAGTTCTCGTTGTGCTCGTGGTGCGTGACGATCCGCCCGGAGACCGTGACGCCGAGCCCCGTGGCGAGACGGTGCAGGGTGCGGGTGTCCTCCACGGCGAGGACGTCCGCGGTGCGCAGCACGTCCTTCAGCCGCTGGGAGGCGTCCGAGAGGTTGCCGATGGGGGTGCCCACGACGACCACGGAGCCGGGGCCGCCCCCGCGGGGGCCGTCCTCGGTCGGTGCCTGCTCGTCGCTGCCGGATGACGGGGTCGATGCGTGCGAATTCACAGTCCCACTCTACGAACCCCGTCCAGTCGCGGCGCGCAGGTGCCCCATCCACGCGGCCACGGCCGCACCGCACGGTCCCTCGGGGTCCGCGCCCTACCATGGGGTGCGTGCCCTCGACTGCCCTCTCCCCCGCAGGCCCCCCGGCCGTCCGCGGCTCCGACCGTTCGCTGAGCGAGCTGCTGCTGCCCGCCGTGACCCGGCTGCCGCACCTGTGGTGGGTTCCCCTGCTGCTTGTCACGGTCCTGGGCGGTGTGGTCCGCTTCGTGGGCCTGTCCTCCCCGCACGCCGTGGTCTTCGACGAGACCTACTACCTCAAGGACGCCTACTCGCTGCTGCTGCACGGCACGGAGCAGCAGTGGCCGGAGAACGCGGACGAGGGCTTCGTCTCGGGGATGATCCCCGCGGTGGAGGACCAGCCGTCCTTCGTGGTGCACCCGCCGCTCGGCAAGTGGCTCATCGCGATCGGGCTGTGGCTGTTCGGTGCGGACGACCCGTTCGGCTGGCGGTTCTCCGCCGCGCTGTTCGGCACCCTGTCCATCGCTCTGGTCTGGTGGGCGGGCTGGCTGCTGTTCCGCTCGGTGTCCCTGGCCACGATCGCGGGGCTCGTGATGGCCCTGGACGGGCTGCACCTCGTGGAGTCCCGGCTGGCGCTGCTGGACATCTTCCTCATGTTCTTCCTGCTGCTCGCGTTCGTCTTCGCCCTGCTGGACCGGGACGACGGCCGACGCCGCCTGGTCGCCCGCTGGAACGGCTCCGCCCTGGGCCCGTGGCTGGGGGTGCGCTGGTGGCGGGTGGCCGCGGGCGTGGCGTGCGGTGCGGCGGCCGCGGTGAAGTGGAACGCCCTGTTCAGCATTGCCGCCCTGGGGATCCTGGTGGTGCTGTGGGACATGAACGCCCGCCGCGTGGCCGGGGCCCGGCACTGGTTCACGGGAGCGGTGCTCAAGGACGGCCCGTGGGGCTTCCTCACCATGATCGGAGTGGGGCTCGTGACGTACGTGCTCACGTGGTCCGGCTGGCTGCTCACGGACTCGGGCTACGACCGGAACTGGGCCGAGCTGCACCCCGGGGAGGGCCCGCAGTGGTTGCCCCCGGCCCTGCGTTCCCTGTGGGAGTACCACGTGTCCGCGTACTCGTTCCACACCGGGCTGGACTCCCCGCACACCTACATGGCGGGCCCGGCCACCTGGCCGTTCATGGGACGTCCCACCTCCTACTACTACGAGTCACCGGGGGCGGGCACGGACGGCTGCACCGTGGACGCGTGCAGCCAGGCGATCCTCAACGTGGGCAACCCCGCCATCTGGTGGGTGGGGATCGCCGCCGTGCTGCTCGGGGTGTGGCTGTGGATCGTGCGCCGCGACTGGCGCTTCGGGGCCCTCGTGGGGGTCTACGCGGCCGGGTACCTCCCGTGGTTCCTCTACCCCGAGCGCACCATGTTCTTCTTCTACGCCCTGTCCTACTTCCCGGCCATGGCGCTGCTGATCGCCGGCGCGGTGGGAGTGCTCACCGGCAGGCTGGGCGTGCCACGGGGCGGCGCGGTGGCGGGCTCCGTGGCGGCCGCGGAGCGGGAACGGGTGGTCTCCCCCGTGTGGGCCCGCAGGTGGCGCACCGTGACGCTCGTGTACCTGCTCGTGGTGGCCGCGCTGTTCGTGTTCTTCTGGCCCGTGTGGACCGCCCAGACCATCCCCTACGAGCACTGGCGCTGGCGGATGTGGTTCAGCTCCTGGATCTGAGGGCCCGGCGGCGGGTGACCAGCACGGTGGTGAACGCTCCCACCAGGGCCACGATGGCCACGGTCACGGCGGCGTCCACCCAGAACTGCGTGGGGTAGAGCCGGATCAGGGTGTCCATGACGCTGAACGTCCACGTTCCGGAGCTGAAGAACAGCGAGTGGAACGCCGTGAAGAACTGCTCCCAGCCCAGCAGAGCGGTGGCCGCGGCCACCACGAGCAGGGCCACGGTGAGCCAGGCCCCCCAGAACCACGCGGCGGTGGCGGTGCCCGGCGCCGTGCGGTGCAGGTACCAGCCCGCGAGCGCGCTGAGCACCAGCAGCACGGCGGCCAGCAGCAGTCCCCACTGCATGACGTGCTGCACGTCCGTCATGTGGGAGACCTCGGACGGGGTGAACGCCAGACCGCCCCCGGGGCTCACGAGGCCACCCAGGTACTCGGGCGGGGCCAGGTTCATGATGTAGTCCAGCCCGTACGAGCCGAAGGTCATGCGCTCGTTGAGACCCATCCCCCACGGGTCGGCGGGGAAGCCCGGGCGGTGGTACTCCAGCCACAGGAACGCGGGCGTGGCCACCAGGCGGACGCCCACCGCGAGCCACAGGACGGGCAGGGAGAGCACCAGGAACACCTGGAGCACGCGCTGCAGCGGCGTGGGGCGGGGTGCTCGGGCCGGGGCCGCGGAGGAATCGGGCGCGCTCACCAGTTGCCGTGCCAGTTCTCGTCCGCGTAGTGCTCGAACGGGATGTTCCAGTCACCGTAGCCGTCGTCCGGGTCCGCCTGCGGGTAGTCGGTGTTGACCACCTCCACCATGTCCCCCGGCCGGAAGACGTCGTAGATGTAGGACGCACCCTCCGGGGGCATGCCCACGCAGCCGTGGGAGACGTTCGCCACGCCGAGCACCGGCAGCGCGGAGGGCAGGGCCTGGTGGATGAACTCCCCGCTCCACGTCAGCCGGGACACGTTAGAGGCGTCGAACGGCGGGTAGTAGTGCGGGTCGCCGGGTTTCAGGTCCAGGGAGGAGGCCTTGAACTCGTAGGACTCCGCCTGCTCGATGATGACCTTCTTGCCCGTGGTGGAGGGCCAGTCCGGGTTGCCCAGGGTCACGGGCCAGCTGCCGGTCTGCTTGCCGTCCACGTAGGACACGAGGGTCTTGGTGGTGTTGTCCACGTAGGCCCGCTGCTCGGCCCCGGTGGTGAACGTCACGGTCTTGTTCCCGTTGCCGATCATCCCGTTGCCCAGGTCCGTGCCCAGGATGTCCGCCGAGACCTTCACGGTGGAGTGGGGCGCCCAGGGCTTGTCCGGACGGAAGCGCAGCTTCTGGTCCGAGTACCAGCGGAACTGGCCCTTCTGGTGGGCCCCCTCCACGGTGATGGCCTTCTCCACGGCCGCCTTGTTGGTGACCGGCTCGGAGAAGGTGAACTCGGGAACCTGCCACACCCCGTAAGTCTCGCCGTCCTCCACGTTCATGCTCACGTCCGCCTCGTGCGCGGCGTCCACCGTGGTGAAGGCGCTCTCCCCCGTGCGCTGCTGGTCGCCGTTGCGTGCGGTGTAGGACACGGTGTAGCGCTCGTTGAACGCCAGGGGCTCCGTGGAGCGCCACTCGCCGCGGTTCTCGTCCAGGGAACCCTTCGCGGTCTCTCCGGTGCCCGCCGCGGTCACGGTCACGTCCGTGAGCTCTCCACCGGACGCCGTCACGACCACGGGGTCCACGGGGTTGACCATGGCGGTGTCCGCCGCCGGGGTCACGCTGACCTCGGGAGCGGCCGACGCGTGCTGCGAGGCCGTGGTGCCGCTCGTCGATGAACCGGGCGCGGCGGCGTCGTCACCCGATCCCGCGCCGCACGCGGTGAGACCCAGCAACGCCACGAGACCCAGGGCGGACAGGGCGGAAGCCCGGGACGAGCGGGACCCGCGGACGCGGAGCCCGGCCTGCTCCGAGGACGGGCGGCGTGGTGACGAGGACGTCATGGAGAACCTCACAGGGGGATCCACCGGCCCGCGTGCGCCGCGGGTGGGCGCCGAACGGTCAGGGACGGCGCCAGTGCGGCGTGCGCAGCTCGTCGGGCATCGCGACGGAGCGGGGCGGTGCAGGGTGGGAATGTGCCTTTGCAACTGATTGCGTCGGTTCAGGATACTCCCTGGACCTGTTGCCGTGAGCGGACGGGGCGCCGCCCGCGTCCTCGGTCCCGTTCCGGTCGGCCCCCGAGGTGCCGTCTGGTGCGCCGGGGGCGCGGCCCGGCGCGTCCTGCGCCGGCGGGACCCGGTAGGAGACGTCCCGCAGCACACGGGCACCGCCCGTCGGCCGGGCCGCCCCGAGGGAGGGGCCCCGGCCAGGGGCGCGGCGGGCAGGCGGTGTGTCATCCGTGCTGACGGCCTGGACCACGTTGTCGAGGTCGTCGCGGCTCCAGCCGCCCGGGGCCTCGAGGCGCACGATGCGCCAGCCGCGGGGCGCGGTCAGGGCGTCGGCGTGGGCGGGGCAGAGGTCGTAGGCGTGGGGCTCACGGCGCGCGGAGAGCGCCCCGATCACGGCGGTGGAGTCGGAGTACACGTAGGTGAGGGTGCACACGGCTTCGCGGTTGCACGTCAGCTTGGAGCAGCTGCGGCGAGGTGCGGCGGCGTCCGGCACGGGACTCAGCGTCCCCGGCGGCGCAGCCGGCGCCGCTCTCGCTCGGACAGCCCACCCCAGATGCCGAACTTCTCGTCGTTCGTCATGGCGTAGTCGAGGCACTGCCCGCTCACGGGGCACGCCTCGCACACGCGCTTGGCGTCCCGGGTGGACCCGCCCTTCTCGGGGAAGAACGCCTCGGGGTCCGTCTGGGCGCACAGCGCGTCCGTCTGCCACGCGAGCTCGCCCTCGGCATCGCCCTCGCTCACGGAGTAGAGGCCCGCGACGGCCTGCCACACGGAGGCGTCCACGCTCTGGACGTCGTGGACCTCCATGCCGCTGAAGTCCTGGGGAGCGGGTGCGGGGGGTTCTGAATCGCGGGGCTTCTTGCGGTCGGAGCGCAGCAGCACGTCGCCGGCGACCTCGGGGTGGGCGGCCAGGAAGGCGGAGGCCAGGTCGTCCAGGGTGGTCACCCCGGCGGCACCACGGGCCTGATCCACGGGATCGACGAACCAGTCCACGGGGACGGTGCCCCCGCTCGCATCGGTTCCGGAGTCCTCGCGACCGTCGATCCGGCGGCGTGCGGCCTCTCCCATGTCAGTCCTTCCGTCCCACGCGTACGCTGTCTCGTGCCCTCAACCAGCCCGGTTGTCCCGGCCCGTGCGCCGTGATCGGGTTCACCCACGGGGGCCGGGTGGACCCCCTAATTACACGCGTGTAAGTCCGGGGGGTCAAGCCGAGTACCCTGAGGTGACCGGTTCTTCCGGCGCGCCGCCCGGGAACCCGGGGCGCCGTCACTTACCCTAAGGAGTTTCTTCGTGGGACGCACACCGAGAGACCTCGCCCAGGCGCTCATGACGGTCTCCGAGCGCCCCACTCCCGCTCTGGTCTGGCGTGACGGCCCCGAACGCGTCGAGCTGTCGGGCCGCGTCCTGGTCAACTGGGTGGAGAAGGCCGCGGGCCTCCTCGTGGACGAGCTGGATGTGGCCGCATCGGACGTGGTCACGGTCTCCCCCGTTCCGCACTGGCGGCTCGTGGTGATCGCGCTCGCCGCCCTGCGGGTGGGCGCCCGCGTGCAGTTCACGCACCGGCCGGAACCGGACTCCGTGGTCCACGCCCACCTGGAGTCGGCCCCGGACGACGACGCCGCCGCGCAGCTGCTGCTCGTGGTCGCCGGTCCCGCGCTGGCCTTCTCGTGCGCCGCCCCCCTGCCGGACGGTGCCGTGGACTTCGCGGACGAGGTGCGCGCCATGCCGGACGTCTACACGGGGTTCGAAACCCCCGATCCGTCGGCCGAGGCCCTGGGATCCGCAGTGCTGCACGGCGACCTCGTGGCGCGGGCCCTCGCGACCGCTCCCTCCGGGATGGCCGAGCACCCGGCAACGGTGCACCTGCCCCTGGCCGACGGGTGGGGCGACACGGAGCTGCTCACGCTGCTCGGCACGGTGGTGCTGGGCGGGGCCGTGCTGATCACGGCCGCCCCGGAGGACGCGACCGCTGACGTCCTGGGCCAGGAACGCGCCGTGTCCCTCTAGGACGCGCGGCGGATGTCGTCGTCGGAGGGTTCGGGGGTGGGACGCTCGGCCGTGGAGCCGGAGGCCGGGGACGTCCCGGCGGCGTCGTTCGGCGTGTCCCCGTGGCGCCCCTGGGTGGCGTGGTCGTGGACCACGGGCATCTGGCTCGTGATGAACGCGAACTCCTCGTCCGCACTGTCCGCGAAGTCCGGGTCCTGGTCCAGCTCCGTGCGGAAGACCCAGAAGCGGTAGGCGAAGTAGCGGAAGATCGTGCCCAGGATGGTGCCGATGACCGTGCCGGAGATGAAGGATGCGGTGGCGGAGGTCAGCCCCAGGACGTAGTAGCTCACCCCGAGGCAGCCCAGCTCGATGGCCATGCCGATCCCGTTGGCCACAAGGAACTGCACGAGCTCTTTCTTCTTGTCGTCCTGGCGCTTCTCCCGGAACGTCCACATCCGGTTGGCCACCCACGAGAAGATGATGGCCACCACCGTGGCCACCACCTTGGCCTTGATGTGGCTGTCGGAGAACTGCGGCGTGTGCATGAGCAGCCACACCAGGCTGGCGTTGATGCCGAAGGCCGCGGCACCCACCAGTCCGAACTTGGTGAGCTCTTTGACGAACAGTTCCCACAGCGCGTGAGCGCGGTCAGCCAGGTTGTTCAAGGATTCGATCTCAATCTGCTACTCGGGGAAGGTGGACGGTCCTGGCCCGGCTACCCCCTTGGGGGCGCCGCCACGGACCCGCCGAGCCCCGGACGGGGTCGTTCGGCGTTCTGCGATAAATGTCTGCATCCTACTCCGACATGACTGGGCGCGGCGTGTGACGGTATCCTGGGCCGGTGAATTCTCCCGTTACCGGTCCCGTCATCGGCGTCGTGGGCGGCGGTCAGCTGGCCCGCATGATGGCCCCCGCCGCCACCGCTCTCGGAGTGCAGCTGCGGGTCCTCGCAGAGTCCTCGGACGCGAGCGCCGTGCCCGCCGTGCACAGTGCACCCACAGGTGACCACACCGATCTGGAGTCCCTGCGCCGCTTCGCGGCGGACGTGGACGTCCTCACCTTCGACCACGAGCACGTGCCCACCGAGCACCTGCGCACCCTCGAGTCCGAGGGCGTGGCCGTGCGGCCCGGTCCGGATGCGCTCGTGCACGCACAGGACAAGCTCGTGATGCGCCAGGCCGTGCAGCGGCTGGGTCTTCCCAATCCGCGCTGGGCGGAGGTCCACACGTCCGAGGACCTCGTGGCCTTCGGCGAGAGCACGGGCTGGCCCGTGGTGCTCAAGACCCCGCGCGGCGGCTACGACGGCAAGGGGGTGCTCCTCGTGGACGGCCCGCAGGCCGCCGCCCGTGGAACGGCCGCCGAGTGGTTCGAGCGCAGCGCCCGCGCGGCCGACGGCGCGGGGCTGCTCGCGGAGGAGGCCGTCCCCTTTTCCCGGGAGCTCTCCGCGATGGTGGCCCGGCGTCCCTCCGGCGAGACCCGCGCGTGGCCCGTGGTGGAGTCCATCCAGGTGGACGGCGTGTGCGACGAGGTGATCGCCCCGGCCCCGGGTCTGGACCCGCGCGTCGCCACCGCCGCGCAGGAGGCGGCCCTGCTGCTGGCCCGCGAGCTCGGCGTCACCGGCGTGATGGCCGTGGAGCTGTTCGAGACGCCCGGCACGGACGCCGGCTTCGCCGTCAACGAGCTGGCCATGCGCCCGCACAACTCCGGGCACTGGAGCATGGACGGCGCCGTGACCGGCCAGTTCGAGCAGCACCTGCGCGCCGTGCTGGACTGGCCGTTGGGAGCCACGGATCCCGTGGCGGGCGCCGCTGTCATGAAGAACGTGCTGGGTGGGAGCAACCAGGACCTGTTCTCGGCCTACCCCGCCGCCATGGCCGCGGAGCCGCGCGCCAAGATCCACACGTACGGCAAGTCCGTGCGCCCAGGCCGCAAGATCGGGCACGTCAACGCCGTGGGAGGCACCCACGAGGTCGAGCGGCTGCGCGCCGTCGCCACCCGTGCCGCCGCGATCGTCCGCGACGGCGAGCAGGCCGACGGCTCCGGCACCGTGAACCCCCGGCGCACCACCACGTGGGGTGCCGTTCCCGCAACGCAGGCCGAGGCCCCGGTCGTGGGTCTCGTCATGGGCTCGGACTCGGACTGGGCCACGATGTCCGCCGCGGCGCAGGCGCTCGAGGAGCTCGGGATCCCCTACGAGGCGGACGTGGTCTCCGCGCACCGCATGCCCACCGAGATGCTCGAGTACGGGCGCACCGCGCACGAGCGCGGACTGCGTGTGGTCATCGCCGGCGCGGGCGGGGCGGCCCACCTGCCGGGCATGCTCGCGTCCGTCACGCCGCTGCCCGTGATCGGTGTGCCGGTCTCCCTCAAGAACCTCGACGGCATGGACTCGCTGCTCTCCATCGTGCAGATGCCCGCGGGCGTTCCCGTGGCCACGGTGTCCGTGGACGGCGCGCGCAACGCGGGTCTGCTCGCGGCCCGCGTCCTCGCCTCCTCCCCCGATCTCTCCGGGACCGAGCTGCGCGGGCGGCTGCAGGAATTCGCCGGCGAGCTGTCCGAGGCGGCGCACCGCAAGGGCGCCGCCCTGCGCGAGACGGTGGCGCGCGGCGTCGGCTCCGGCGCCTGACCGTCCGCGCACCCGCCGGACGACGCCGCCCGGCACCGTCCCGCGGCGGACTCGCCCGGGCATCCCGCACCTCGACACCCACCCGGGTGGACAGGGCACAATGAGCGCGTCGGAGTCCCTCCCCCCGAGGCACCGGACCCCGGCCCCGCGGG
>NZ_JASDCY010000046.1:0-21405 GCF_030407675.1 Kocuria sp. APC 4018
GGCGCGGCGGCGGCCTGGCCGGAAGCGGCGATGGCCTGATCGGACGGCACAGTGCCTCCGATGGCGCGGCTGAAATGCGCGCTGCCTCCGACGGCGGGGCTGGAGGGCGGGGTGCCTTCGACGGCCGGGTCTGAGGCCGCGGCGTTTCCCGGGGCCGGGACAGAATGCGCGGTGCCTCCGGTGACGTGACCGGAAGGTGAGGTGCCGGCGGGGGCCGGGTCGGGCGGCGTCGTGCCCGGCGCGTGTGCTCTCCCCCAGGCAGCCCGGGGCCGCGGTGCGCGCGCCCTCACCGGGAACCTCCGAACACGTAGCCGGCGCGGCGCATCAGCACCAGGAACACCGGCACGCCGATCAGCGCGGTCACCACGCCGAGCGGCAGCTCACGGGGCGGCACGGCCACGCGGCTGAGCAGGTCAACCCACACTATGAACAGCGCACCCACGAGCGGGGCCACCACCACGGCGCGCCGGTGGGCCGGTCCCAGGACGATGCGGGTGGCGTGCGGGACCACCAGTCCCACGAAGCCGATGGTCCCCGCAACCGAGACCAGGGTGGCGGTGCCCAGAACCGTGAGCGCGAACAGCTGCACGCGCATCCGGTCCGGGTCCACGCCCAGGCTCGCGGCGGAGCCGTCCCCCATGGACAGGGTGTCCAGGTCCTGTGCGCGCCATGCGAGCCACGCGAGGCACAGCGCGGTGGCGGCCACCGGCAGGGGAAGCTGCTGCCACGTGGCCGCGCCCAGGGAGCCGAGCATCCAGAACATCACGGTGCGGGCGGCGTCGCCCTTGGCGTCGAAGAAGACGATGGCGGACATCAGCGCCTGGAAGCCGAACGAGAGCACCACACCCGTGAGGATCAGCCGCACGGGTGCCACCCCGCCCGGGGTGCGGGACAGCAGGTACACGAGCACCGACGCCGCCAGCGCGCCCACGAACGCGGCCGCGCTCAGCGCGAGTCCCCCGAGCGCGGCGAACAGTCCCCAGGAGACGACGGCGCTCGCGCCCACGGCCGCGCCGGAGGAGATACCCAGGATGAAGGGGTCCGCCAGGGGGTTGCGCACCATGGCCTGCGCCGCGATGCCCAGGGCGCTCAGTCCCGCTCCCACCACCGCGGCGAGCAGCACCCGCGGGGTGCGGATCTGCAGCACCACGGTGTAGTCGGTGAAGTCCGCCGCGGGAATGACCCCGCCGGTCAGCGCGGCCCAGAAGAACCGGGCAGTGTCCGCCACGGGAATCTCCGCGGCGCCCCACGAGACGGCGGCGGGGACGGACGCGCCCAGCGCGACGAGCAGCGTGAGCACCAGCAGCGCGTGGGCGCGGGGTGGGAGTCGAGGTGTCGTGGTCATGGCGCTGTAATGATAATTATTCGCATTTACGGGAGCCAAATTTCCGCCTTCGCCCACGAGGTCGGCACCAGATGGTCTGTGGAGACGGCGCGCATGGACGTGCGAGGCGGTGGGCTCCGGGGCGCCGGTGGGAACACGGTCGGGCGGGTGCCCGGCCCGCCGGTCGCGCACCGTCGTCCGGTACACGAGCGCGGGACGGACGGACGGCAGCATTGGCCGACACGTCAGCGGGAGGCAGCGTCGGCTGGCATGTCAGCCGAGCATGACTCACCGAGCGGACGGCGTCGTGCGCCGGGGCGTCAGCGGGAGGCGGCCTGGGCGATCAACTCGGCGGTGCGGCGCGGCTGGTCCAGCATCACGAAGTGACCGCTGCGGGAGACCACCACGGAGCGCACCGAGGTCTCCCCCGCGAGCCGCGTGGCCTGGGCGAGGACTTGGCGTACCCACCGGGACAGTCCCGGGCGGGGCAGGAGCCCGTTGGCGGCCACCACCGTGAGGGGCACCCGGGGGTCCAGGGGCAGACGGGCACGCAGTTCGCGGAGCCGGTTCATGCACGCCACGTAGCCCGCGAGCTCGCGCAGGGAGGCGAGCAGCGTGTTGGGCGCGGAGGCCTCGGCACGCAGACCGCCTATGACCCGGGCCACGCGCAGCCGCCCAGGAACGAGGGCCACCGAGACCGCTGGCCCCACGAGGCGCCAGAGCCGGCGCACGGCGCGGGACCGGGCTGTCGGGTGCGTGCGGTGGCGGAATCGGCGGGCGGCACGGGCCTCGTCGTGCGCCCAGTCGGCTCCCTCGGCCTCGGGGACGGAGCCGTCGAGGAGCACGAGGGATGCCAGGCGCCCGGGATGCAGCCGGGCCGCGGCCTCGACCACGGCCGCACCGAAGGAGTGGCCCACCGCGGTGACGGGTCCGGTGACGTGCAGGACGTCGAGGACGGCGAGCAGGCGGGCCGCCTCCGCGTCCAGGTCGGGGAGGGTCTCGGGGACCGTCTGGCCCGGTGCACAGCCCGGGCGGTCGAGCACGATCACGCGGTGGTCCCCGCGCAGCAGCTCGACCACCGGCGCCCAGTCCCACAGCACGGAGGCCACGCCCGAGGAGCACACGACCGCCGGGCCGGAGCCGATGTCCAGCACCCGGACCGGCACACCCTGGACCCGGATCTCGCTCAGGTGCTCGCGCCACAGCGCGGCGATGCGCCGGTTCATGCCGGGATCGCCCGGGGCGCGGCGCGCACCCGGTCCACGACCGGCAGGCCCACCACGGCCACGAGCCACACAACGATCGCGACCATGGAGATCCGCTGGGTGATCCCTTCCGTGGGGATCCTGGTGAGCAGGGCGTCCACCGCGGACAGGGCGATGGTCACGATGCCCACCCAGCTGGCGATCCGGGTCACCCGGTCGGCGGCGGTGCTCAGCACGAGCGACGCGAGCATGGCCACCACGAACGCCGTCCCCGCCACGGCGGAGGATGCGGTATGCATGAGGTGCTGCAGCGGCAGCGTTCCCGCGGCTTCGGCTGCGGCGCACTCGGGTGAGACCGAGGGCGCGCACGTCATGGGGTTGATGGCGTCCACCACCGTGGCCGCACCGGCCACGGCCAGTGCCGCGCACCACGTGCGGACCGCGCAGCGCGCACGACGCCGCGTGGGCGGGGCGGTCTCCGGTGCCCCGAGGCCGCCGGGCAGTCCGCGCCACAGCGTGCGGGCCCGCGAGTAGGACAGGACGGCCATCACGATCAGCAGCATCCCGGAGATCCCGTCCGTGGTGCGCAGGAGCGTGGCCGCGGGGCGGTCCGCCACGAAGTACTCGGAGGCGTAGGACGTCCACGGGTGCAGCTGCGGATCCAGCAGCGGGGCCACGAGCCACGTGGAGTAGAGGACGGCGATCAGCACCGCGAGACGGCGGGACGCGAGGGTCATGGAACCGGGTCACCCGCCTGTCGTCGTCGTGGGGCCGCGAGGTAGCAGCAGAGGTCCACTGTATCGGTGCCGTTCCCGAGGGCCCCGGGGCAATGGACAGGTGGCCACGAATTCGTGGCGACACCATGGCCTAAGGTGTTTCCGAGCACGAAGAAAGCCGGGCCCGTTCTGCGTTTCCGCAGGTCAGACCCGGCTTGCTGGCTCCCCCGACTGGACTCGAACCAGTAACCCTTCGATTAACAGTCGAATGCTCTGCCAATTGAGCTACGGGGGAATGCACATGTTGCTACGCAACGAGACGATACTTTACAGCGCCCAGCGGGCTTCCTCAAATCGCCCGGGCGGGCCACTACCGGGCCCGTCATCTACCGGGTGCCGGGTGCGCGGGGACCTGGGGCTGGCTACCGGCTGCCCGCTGGGAATCAGACTCCCATGAGGCTGCGCCGCTGCAGCTCCAGGTCCAGCAGCTCGCGGTTGAGCTGCTGGTAGAGGTCCGGCTCGCGCTGCGCGTTGAGCCGGTTGAGGTGCGCGAGCTTGTCTGACTTCTCCCGGTTGATGTGCATTTCCACGAGCGAGGTGATGACCCCCACCGCGTAGTTGCGCATCTGCTGCTCGGTGGCCGCGGGCAACGGCGTGACGGACAGCTGCGCCAGGTAGCCGTGCAGCGGTTCGGGCAGGTGGTTCCGCACGGCTTCCAACCATGCTCGCCCGCCCTGGACACCTTCGCCCAGGTCCGCGCGGGCACCCACCACGGCGTCGTGCATGACCTGGTGCACCCGGTACGTCATGCCCGCGGACTCGAAGTGCCCCCAGTAGGCCAGCGGCACCAGGTCCGGGACCTGCAGCACCACTTCCAGCGCCTCACGCTCCATGCGGGACACCGGCTCCCGGGGATCGGGGAGCTCCACGGTGCGCGGCTCCTCGGGAGAGCCATCGTGAGTGACGGCCCTTCCCCGCGGTGCCTGCGGGTCGTGGTCCACTCCCCCGCGCGATGGCCCCTGGGCCTGCTGCCGTCCGCGAGCGCCGTCGTACCCGGAACCGGCCGGTCCTGCTCCAGAACGCCCCGAACCCGCGGGCCCCTGGCCGGAGGGGCCGGAAGACCCAGCACCCGAGTGCCCCGAACCGCCGCGCTGCGCGGACTTCGCCGCCGCGCTCACCGCGCGCATCACCTCGTCCGTCTCGATCCCGAGCCACCCCGAGAGCTCCCGCGCGTAGGCGGGGCGCAGGGAGGGGTCACGGATCTGCGCGACGATGGGCGCGCACGCCCGCATGGCGCGCAGCCGCCCCTCCAGGCTGTTGACGTCGTACTCCTTGATAGTGGCCCGCAGCGCGAACTCGAACAGCGGGGTGCGGGTCTCCACGAGATCCCGCACCGCCACGTCCCCGCGCGCCAGGCGGAGGTCGCACGGGTCCATGCCGTTCGGCTCCACGGCCACGTAGGTCTGGGCCACGAATCGCTGATCCTCCTGGAAGGCGCGCAGCGCGGCCTTCTGCCCGGCGGCGTCGCCGTCGAAGGTGAAGACCACCTCGCCACCGGCGGAGTCGTCCGAGAGGAAGCGGCGCACGATCTTGATGTGCTCCGGCCCGAACGCCGTGCCACACGTGGCCACCGCCGTGGGGACCCCGGCCAGGTGGCACGCCATGACGTCCGTGTAGCCCTCCACCACGACCACCTGCTTGGTCTTGGCGATGGGTCGCTTGGCCAGGTCGATGCCGTAGAGCACCTGGGACTTCTTGTAGAGCTGCGTCTCGGGAGTGTTGAGGTACTTGGGGCCCTGGTCGTCCTCGTAGAGCTTGCGCGCCCCGAAGCCGATCACCTCCCCGGCCACCGCGCGGATGGGCCAGATGAGCCGGCCACGGAAGCGGTCGTAGAGCCCGCGGTTACCCTCCGAGAACATGCCCGTGAGCTTGAGCTCCTGCTCCGTGAACCCCTGGTTGCGCAGGTGGTTCAGCAGGTGGGACCAGCCCTGCGGCGCGTAGCCCACCCCGTAGGTGCGGGCGGCGTCCTGGTCGAAGCCCCGCTCCCCCAGGAACTTCTGGGCGGCGGCGGCCTGGCGGGTGTAGAGGTTGCGCTGGAAGAACTCCGCGGCCACCTTGTGGGCGTCCAGCAGGCGCTGCCGGCGGCCCACCTCCTCGCGGTTGGGCGCCCCGCCCTGCTCGTAGTGCAGCTCGTAGCCGATACGTGCGGCCAGCCGCTCCACGGTCTCCGTGAACGGGGTGTGGTCCATCTCCATGAGGAACGCGATGACGTCCCCGGACTCGTCGCAGCCGAAGCAGTGGTACGTGCCCATCTGCGGGCGCACGTGGAAGGACGGCGAGCGCTCGTCGTGGAACGGGCACAGCCCCTTGTAGGAACCGATCCCCGCGGGCTTGAGGGTCACGTACTGCTCGACGACCTCGCGGATGTCCGTGCGCGCGCGAACCTCGTCGATGTCTTCACGCTTGATCAGTCCGGCCACTGGGCCAGTTTAGGCACCCCGTCAAACCGCGGACGACGCCGCCCGGGCGGGTGTGCAGGGCGCGCCGCACGGTGCGTGTACGACGCCCTGCCGCGGCCGGGCACCACGGGGAGGACGACGCCGCGCGGGCCCTCCCGGCGCGGCCACGGTCTGCGCTCCAGCCGCTCCCGCGCGGACCCGGGCCTGTCCGCTCACCACAGCGGCTTGTCCCCCGTGCGCCAGTTGGTGCCGCGGATCCTGTCATGCAGTGCCACGGCCGAGTGGTCCGTGAGGCACGCGATCTGGTCCACCACGAGCCGCAGCCGCGCGGCCTCCGCACCCGGTCCGTCCGCCACGGCCCGCCAGTCCGCGGCGAACTCCGGGGAGAGGAACCGGCCGTCGGTCTCAAAGAGGGCCTCCACCAGGATGGTGAGGATCTCGTGCTGGTTCTCGTACAGGGGCATGGCGTCCCGCACGGTCATCACGAACGCGGTGGCGATGCCCTTGAGCACCCCGATCTCCAGCTCGGTCTCGCGCGGCACCACCAGGGACGCCCGGTACCGGGTGAGCCGGTCCTCCCCGGCGACCTCCCGGGTGGCCTCCACCGCGGACATCGCAAAGCGGCCGATGAGCTGGCTGGTCATGTTCTTGAGCCGCGCGAGGTCCCCGCGGGTGCCGTCCATGCGCGGCACCCAGGCCGCGGTGGCCTCGAGACGGCGCAGGGCGGCGTCGAGCTCCTCGTCCGTGGCGTCCGGGAGGTACCAGCCGCGCGTGCACTCGATGACCCGCCCGCGCTGGGTGGGCTCGGCCAGCAGGTCCAGCTGCAGGGCGTGGGCGGCCACGGCGTCCTCCACGTCGTGCACGCTGTAGGAGATGTCGTCCGCGAGGTCCATGACCTGTGCCTCCAGGCACTTGCGGCCCTCCACCGCGCCCTCGCGGAACCACTCGAACACGGGGAGGTCGTCCTCGTACGCGCCGAACTTCCGGTTGGGGCGCCCGTCCGCCCGGGGCGGGGCGTCTGCGGCGGACCACGGGTACTTGCACGTGGCGTCCAGCGTGGCGCGCGTGAGGTTCAGCCCCGCGGGCTCCCCCGAGGGCGTCACGAGCTTGGGCTCCAGCCGGACGAGCAGCCGCAGCGTCTGGGCGTTGCCCTCGAAACCCCCGATCCCCCGGGTCAGCTGCGCGAGCACGGTCTCGCCGTTGTGCCCGAAGGGCGGGTGGCCGAGGTCGTGGGACAGACACGCGGCGTCGACCACGTCCGGGTCGCAGCCCAGCGCCTTGCCGAGCTCCCGACCGATCTGCGCCACCTCCAGCGAGTGGGTGAGGCGGTTGCGCACGAAGTCGTCCGTCTGCGGGGCCACCACCTGCGTCTTGGCCGCGAGCCGGCGCAGCGCGGAGCTGTGCAGCACGCGCGCGCGGTCCCGCTCGAAGTGGCTGCGGTGGCGGTTGTGGTGGTCCTCGCTGACGTAGCGCTCGGTGTCCGAGGGCTCGTAGCCGGGGGCCAGGATGCCCAGGCGGTCGGGAGTGTGCACGGCGCTCAGCCTCCCGAGACGTCGAGTTCGGCGGCCGCGAGACCCAGCCGTTCGGCGTCGCCCAGGATCCGCGAGGACAGCCAGCCGTCCGGCAGGTGCGGCTTCTTGGGCGAGCCCGCGCGACCGCGGGGCCCCTCCACGTCCGCACCGGGGTAGGGGGCGTCCAGGTCCAGCTGGTCCAGCAGCTCGCGCAGCGCGGCGAGGTCCGGAACCTGCGCCATCTTCGCGCGCAGCTCACCGCCCACGGGGTATCCCTTGAAGTACCAGGACACGTGCTTGCGGATCTCGCGGCAGCCCTTGGCCTCGTCCCCGAACTCCTCGGTGAGCAGCTCCGCGTGGCGGTAGACGGTGTCCGCGACCTTGCGCACGCCCGGCCGGAAGCGGCGGGCGCTGCCCTCGAACGCGGCCTGCAGGTCCCCGAACAGCCACGGCCGTCCCTGGCAGCCGCGGCCCACGACGACGCCGTCCACACCCGTGTGCTCGACCATCCGCACCGCGTCCTCGGCCGAGAAGATGTCCCCGTTGCCGAGCACGGGAATGTCCGGCAGGGCCTCGCGCAGCCGCGCGATCGCGTCCCAGTTCGCGGTGCCCGAGTAGTGCTGCTCCAGGGTGCGCCCGTGCAGCGCGACGGCGGCCACGCCCTCGTCCCGGGCCATGCGTCCGGCGTCCAGGTAGGTCTGGTGCTCGTCGTCGATGCCGATGCGCATCTTCACCGTCACGGGGATGTCCCCGGCCTCGCGCACCGCGGTGCTCACGATTGCCCGGAACAGGTCCGTCTTCCACGGCAGGGCGGAACCGCCGCCGCGCTTGGTGACTTTGGGCACGGGGCAGCCGAAATTGAGGTCGATGTGGTCCGCGCGGTCCTCCTGCGCCACCATCCGCACGGCTTTGCCCACGTTCACGGCGTCCACGCCGTAGATCTGGATGGAGCGCGGGGTCTCGTCCGGGTCGTGGTGGATGATCCGCAGGGACTCCGGCCGCCGCTCCACCAGGGCGCGCGCCGTGACCATCTCGGTCACGTACAGGCCCCCGCCGTACTCGCGGCACAGCTTGCGGAAGGACTTGTTGGTCACCCCGGCCATGGGAGCCAGCACCACGGGGACGTCGATGGTCAACGGTCCCAGGTGCAGCGGCTTCAGGTTCAGCACGGCCGGTTCGCGGTCCGCGGTCTCAGTCGTCTCGGTGCTCATCGCCTGACATTGTCTCACCTGCGCGCAACGGGCCGTCCCCCGAGCTGCCTCTCCCCCACCCGGACACGACGACGCCGCCCGCGCGGATCGCGCCGAGCGTCGTCGTCCTGCCCGGTGCCCTCTCAGGCGGGGGCGTTCCGTCCGGTTCCGGACGCCGCGATCTGCTCCAGACGCACCGCGAGCTTGAACGCGCGCACCTGCTCGTCCCGGCGGCCCAGGGTCTTGCACGCCGCCCCAAGCTCCCGCAGGCAGGCCACCCACTCGTCCGTGTGGGCCTCCGAATCGGGCAGGGCCGAGTACAGGTTGGAGGCGTTCTCCAGGGCGTGGGCGGCGTCGGCCCACGCCATCCGGTCCGCGGCGAGCGCGGCGAGCCCGCGCCAGCACAGGATCTGCCCGGCCACGTCCCGGCGGGACTCGCAGCCGCTGAGCACCGCCTCGTAGTGCTCCTCCGCCACACGCCGCCGCCCGGCCGCCTGCGCCGCCGTGGCCAGGTGGGAGGTCCAGCGCAGGTCCTCGTGGGTCACGAACCCGGTGCCGCCCGGGTGGGCCGGCCGGTCGGGGTCCACCCCGGCCACCTCGGCGCCCTCCTGGAAGACGCGGTACGCATCCCACGGGCGCCCGAGGGCGAGCAGCACGTCCCCGAGCTCCTCCAGGCACCGCACCCGCCCGCGCACGGAACGCGCGGTGCGCTCCGCCCGGCGGTACTGCACGGCGCCGATCCGGTAGTGGTGCTCGGCGTCGGTGAGGTTCCCGGCATCACGCTCCAGATCCCCGAGCGACGACGCCGCGTCACCCGCCGCGCACCACGCGTCACCCAGGCGGGCGGTGCGCAGAGCGTCCTCGAGCAGCGTCCGGGCCTCGGCAACGTCCCCGCGCTCACGGGCGGCGGTAGCGCGCTTGAGCCGGCGGGCGGAGTTCTGGGCTGCGAACATGCTGCGCTCCCGGGGTCGTACTAGCGGACCCGCTGCCCAGCGGGCGACGGGTTCAGGGTCAGGAACAGAGGATCGCGGAAGCCGTGGTCCGAGAACGCCGAGCACACGGAGGCGGCCAGCTCGTCCAGCTCGTCCTCCCGGGCCAGGGCGATCACGGAACCGCCGAAGCCGCCGCCCACCACTTTGGCGCCCAGGGCGCCAGCGTCGAGGCACGCGCTCACGGCGGCGTCGAAGTCCCGGCAGTCCAGGGCGAGGGTCTCCCCCGCGTGCGAGCGCAGGGACGCGGTCTGGTCCAGCCCGCCCGTGTTGGCGCCCACGATGTGGTTCTCGGCGTCCATGCACGCGCGGGCCAGGGCGCGGCGCAGGCGGTCGTCCGGGGCGTCGTCGCCCGTGGACAGGGAAAACAGTGCGAGCGCGACCGAGCATTCCAGGGCCGCGGAGGACGCGAGCCCGGCGCCGATGGGAACAGTGGAGTCCACCATGAGGTCCGCGCCGAAGTCAGGGGCCAGGGCGAGCTCGGGGACGGCGACGGGGTGGTCCGAGTGGCCCGAGGCCACCCGCTGCATGCCCCACGCGACCCCGGCGGCGTAGCCGAACCAGCCGCCGATCGCGCCGGGGGCGATGTCCGCCACGGAGGTGGTGCGCAGCCGGTGGTCCGCTACGGACTCGTCCGCGTCCTGCAGGGACAGCGCCCGCAGCACGCCGTCCGTGCGCGGTGCCGCGGCAGTGAGCGTGACGTACTGGTGGGCGAAGGGCAGGCACATCCCGCCCGAGTAGTCGATGTACTCCCCCATGAGGTTGGCGCGGCCCGGCGCGGCCCACACGCCCACGGGCGCGCGGCCGTACGCCCGCTCGAAGCGCTCGCTCAGCAGCTCGGCGCGCGCGAGGACGTCCGGCTGGGGCACCCACTGCGGGCACCCGGCTTCCTCCGGCGGGGCGACGACGGCGGGTTCACAGGACACGGACGGTTCCTCACATGATCGGGTGGTGCGGTGGCGACACGCCATTGTCCCCTACGCGGCGCGGAAGTGCTCCTCGAGCTCCTCCAGGGTGCGGTCCTTGGTCTCGGGGGCCACGCGGTGCACCCACACGAGCGCCACGAGCTGCAGCGCAACGAAGATCAGCACGGTGTACCCCACGCCCAGGGCGTCCGTGAGCAGGGGGAAGGTCAGCCCCACCACGAAGGTCATCATCCACAGCAACCACGCGCACGCGCCCATTCCCACCCCGCGCACGGACAGCGGGAAGATCTCGGACATGTACAGCCACGTGACCGTCCCGATGCAGCACTGCATGAAGCCCACGAACACCACGATGCACGCGAGGACCGCCCACGCCCGGGCGGGACCGCCCTCCGGGACCAGCAGGTAGACCAGGGCGAAGGCGGTCAGGGACACGATGGTCCCGCAGAGCCCGGTGAGCAGCATGGGCCGACGCCCCACGTGCTTGAGCAGCACCATGGCCAGACCCACGGCGGCGGCACCCACCACGCCCGGGATGATGTTCGCGTAGAACGCGCCGTTGCCCCCGAACCCGGCGTCCTGCAGCACAGTGACCCCGTAGTACTGGATGGCGTTGATCCCGGAGATCTGGTTGATCACTGCCATGCCCGCACCGATACCGAAGATCCGGCGGATCCACGGGACGCGCACCAGGTCCAGGACGCTGGCCGCCGGGCGGTGCGCATCCTGTGCGGCGAGCTCCCGCACCGTGTCCGCCTCCTGCGGCGTGTAGGCGTCCTCCCGGATCCGGCGCAGCACGCGCACCATCTCCTCGCCGCGCCCCTTCCGGGCGAGCCAGCGCGGGGACTCCGGCACCACGGTCATCCCCACCCACAGCACCAGCGCGGGCACCGTGGCGAGCACGAGCATGTAGCGCCACACGTGCGGGACGTGGCCGAACGCCGTCGCCAGCCCCGCGTTGAACACGAACGCGAGCGCCTGCCCGCCCACGATCATCAGCTCGTTCTGGGCGACCACGCGCCCCCGCAGGTGGGCCGGGGCGAGCTCCGCGAGGAACACGGGCACGATCACCGAGGACGCTCCCACGGCGAGTCCCAGCACGGCGCGGAACGCCACCAGCACGCCCACGGAGGGCGCGAGTGCACAGCCGACGGTCGCCGCCACGAACACCACGGCGAGCACCATGAGCAGACGACGCCTCCCGAACCGGTCCGCGAGCCGCCCGCCGAATGCGGCGCCCCAGGCCGCCCCGAACGGCAGGATGGAGGCCACGAGCCCCTCCAGGAACGGGGTCAGCTGCATGTCGGAGACCAGCGAGGGCAGCGCGCCGTTGATCACGCCGGTGTCGTAGCCGAACAGCAGGCCGCCGAAGGTGGCCACGGTGGCGATCAGCCTCAGCCGCCCGCTCAGGGGCTGGGCGTCGGGCGCACCAGTGGCGTGCGGGTGGGAATTTTGCGGTGCGGCGGCGTCGCCGGAGAGGCCGGGTGCGGTGGATCCGGTGTGCTGCGAGGAGTGCGCCTGGGAAGCGGGCATGGAGGTCCTTTCGTCCGTGAACGTCTTACCACGGTCCTCACCGCGGAAAGCGCATGCGCGGGGGTGAGGCGTTGCCAGGTGGCAGCCTGGGAGTGCCAGAGGTGGGGCAGGCAACGCCACGGTGGACACCGCACCGACGTGCGCGCGCCGCGCGCGAGCACCCCGCGGACGCGCGAGAGCCCTCCCACCGCGGGTGCGGCAGGAGGGCTCTCGTGGGCTGCGCTAGTCCAGCACCAGCGTCTCGGTCTCCGTGACCACGCGGGCCACACCCGCAGCCAGGAGGTTGTCCACCACGCTGACCAGCGGGCCCATGGAGTCGTCCACCTCCAGCTCCACCGGGTAGTCGCTCACGAGCAGCGCCAGCAGGGTCTCCAGTGCCGCACCGGACTGCTCCGGGGTGGCCCCGGCGGCGCCCGGGACGTAGCCGAGCAGCACGTCCGCGACCTCGTTCGGCTGCGGCTCGTCGTGCGGGTTGGCCGGGTCGAACGGGCGGTAGCTCACGGCGAACGCCGCGATCGGGCCCTTGCCGTCCGTGCCGTCCACCGTGCGGCGCAGCACCACGGCACCGTAGGCCCCGGCGGTGTCCGAGAGGAACTGCTTGTTGACCGCGCCGATGCTCACGTCCCCCACCGGGTCCCACGCGTGGACCTCCCGGTAGAAGGACTCCACGGCGCGGGTCAGCTCCACGGAGCCGGTCGCGAGGTCCGCCACGGCCTCGGCGTCGGAGCCGTCCGCGTTCTGCCCGAGCGTGGGCGCGGGCAGGGCTCCGGGGTCCACACGCACCACGCGGGAGCGCATGGCGTCGGCGAAGCCCAGGGAGCGGGCGAAGCCCTCCCCCGTGGAGCTCGGGGTCACGCGCGTGCGCAGGGCCTCGACGGGAGCACCCGTCTCACGTGCGGCCGCCCGCAGCCGGGACGCCAGCTCCCGCCCGATGCCCTCGCGGCGGTGGTCCGGTGCGACCTCCACGAACAGCCACAGCCGCTGCGGGTGCCACGCGGAGGCGTAGCAGACCGCGGCGGCGACCGGAACGTCGTCGTCCGTGGCCACGAGCGTCACGGCGAACCCGCTCTGGTCCTCGGCCCCCAGCCGGGCGCGGAACGCCTGGACGGGCGCGGACTCGGGGTCCGGCCACAGCTCGAGCAGGCGGAGGTCGTCGTCCTCCTGCCAGGGGCGGTAGTCGATGCTCATGCCCTCACTTCTCCAGGCGCTCGGCCAGGTACTGCTGCACGCGGTCCAGGCCCACGCGCTCCTGGGTCATCTCGTCGCGCGAGCGGATGGTCACGGCCTGGTCCTCCAGGGTGTCGAAGTCCACTGTGATGCAGAACGGCGTGCCGATCTCGTCCTGACGGCGGTAGCGGCGGCCGATGGCCCCGGCGTCGTCGTAGTCGATGTTCCAGCGGCGGCGCAGCTCGGCGTCCAGGTGCTGCGCGGCGGGGCGCAGGTCCTCCTTCTTGGACAGCGGCAGCACGGCGGCCTTGACCGGGGCCAGGCGCGGGTCCAGGCGCAGCACGGTGCGGGTGTCGACGCCGCCCTTGGTGTTGGGTGCCTCGTCCTCCACGTACGCGTCCACCAGGAACGCCATCATGGAGCGGGTCAGCCCGAAGGACGGCTCGATCACGTAGGGGGTGTAGCGCTCGCCGGAGGCCTGGTCGAAGTACTGCATCTTGGTGCCGGAGGCCTCGGTGTGGTTGGTGAGGTCGAAGTCCGTGCGGTTGGCCACGCCCATCAGCTCACCCCACTCGGAGCCCTGGAAGCCGAAGCGGTACTCGATGTCGATGGTGCCGTCCGAGTAGTGCGCGCGGTCGTCCGCGGGGACGTCGTATCGGCGCATGTTGTCCGGGTTCACGCCCAGGTCCACGAACCAGTTCCAGCACGCCTCGACCCACTCGTCGAAGTACTGCTCCGCCTCGTCCGGGTGGATGAAGTACTCGATCTCCATCTGCTCGAACTCGCGCGTGCGGAAGATGAAGTTGCCCGGGGTGATCTCGTTGCGGAACGCCTTGCCGATCTGCCCGATGCCGAACGGTGGCTTCTTGCGCGCGGCGGTGACCACGTTGAGGAAGTTCACGAAGATGCCCTGGGCGGTCTCCGGGCGCAGGAAGTGCTTGCCCTCCTCGTTGTCCACGGGGCCCAGGAAGGTCTTCATCAGACCGGAGAACTGCTGGGGCTCGGTCCACTTGCCGTCCTGGCCGGTCTCCGGGTCCTTGACGTCCGCCAGGCCGTTGACCGGCGGGTGGCCGTGCTTGGCCTCGTACGCCTCCAGCAGGTGGTCCGCACGGTAGCGCTTGTGGGTGTGCAGGGACTCCACCAGGGGGTCGGTGAAGGTCTCCACGTGCCCGGAGGCCTGCCACACCGCGGACGGCAGGATGATCGAGGAGTCCAGCCCCACCATGTCCGCGCGGCCGCGCACGAAGGTCTGCCACCACTCGCGCTTGATGTTCTCCTTCAGCTCCGCACCCAGCGGCCCGTAGTCCCACGCGGAGCGCGAACCCCCGTAGATCTCACCCGCCTGGAACACGAAGCCCCGGCGCTTGGCCAGGGAGATGACATTGTCCAGGGTGGATTTCGGGGCCATGCGGTCTCACTTCCGTTTCTCGCGCGGAGCCGCGGGGGCTCGCGCGTGGGGATCGGTGGGCTCAGGCTCTCGACCCGCACGGGGAGAGCCGTTCCGCTCCAGGGTAGCGAGGTTCCGCAGGCCGGACCTAACCCCCGCGCACGACGACGCCGCACGGCCGGCGTGCCCGCGCGCCGCACGGTCCCGCGCGCCTCACCTCGCCGCCCCGCTCTCGCAGCATGCCCTCGGAACCGGGCCTCCGGCGCGCCGGGGTGATCGGGCGGTTCGGGGCGGTTGCACCGGTGAGGGCGGGGCGGGCGCCGGACCCGGCCGAGCGGCGTCGTCCCCGGCGCGCCGCTACGAGACGAACGCTGAGACGCCCGTGAGCGCGCGACCCACGATCAGGGAGTTGATGTGGTAGCTGCCCTCGTAGGTGTGGATGGCCTCGATGTCCGCCATGACCTTGGCGATCCCGTAGTGGCTGAGCAGGCCGTTGCCGCCCAGGGCGTCCCGGGCCTGGGACGCGCTCTGGCGGGCCAGCCGCGTGGCGGTGGACTTGGCCAGGGCGGCCTGCATCATCTGCAGGTCGTCCGCCTCCTGCACGCGGGTCACCTGGGCCATGAGCCCCGAGCAGGCGGCAAGGTTGCCGGCCGCCTCCGCGATGACCTGCTGCACCAGCTGGAAGCTCGCGAGCGGCTTGCCGAACTGGATCCGCTTGATCGCGTAGTCGCGCACGATGTCGAACACGGCCATCTGGGCGCCGACCGCCTGCCAGCCGACCCACGCGCGGGAGTCCTTGAGCAGGCCGTTGGCCGCGGAGAAGTCCTCGGCGCCGGGCAGCAGGGCGTCCGCGGGCAGCCGCAGGTCCGTGAGCTCGATGTCCGCGTTCTGCATGATCCGCAGCCCGATCTTGTGCTCGATCTTGGACGCCGTGTACCCCGGCAGGGAGGTGTCCACCGCAAAGCACTTGATGCGGCCGTCGGCGGTGTCCCGGGCCCACACGAGCGCGAGGTCCGCCACGGTGCCCAGCCCGATCCAGCGCTTGCGGCCGTTGAGCACCCAGCCGTCGCCGTCACGGGTGGCCGTGGTGGCCAGCCCGCCCGCGATGTCCGAGCCGTGGTCCGGCTCCGTGAGGCAGAACGCGCCGAGCCGCTCGAGCTTCATGAGCCCCGGCAACCACGTCTCCTGCTGCTCCGGGGAGCCGAACGCGGCAATGGTGCCCACGATCAGCTCGTTGTGGATGCCCAGCAGCGCGGAGAGGGAGATGTCCGCTCGGGCGATCTGCGCGTGCACCAGCCCCTGGAACAGCCGCGAGGACCCGTCCTGGGCCACCTGCCCCAGACCGAGCTCCGCGAGCGCGGGCAGCAGGTGCCGCGGCAGCTCCTCCTTGTTCCACGCGTCCACGCTCTGGTGCCGCACCTCGGCCTGCAGGTGCTCCGTGATGGCGTGCAGCCGCTCGCGCTCGGACCCGGGCAGCTGGCGCTCCAGGTGCAGGAGGTCGGGGCCCGGGAGGGAGCGGGGGGCGCGCGGGGATGCTGCGGCTGAGGTCATGGTCCTGTTCCTGAGGTGGTGGGCAGGTCGATAGTGGTGCTTCCGACTATATCGCAGGCATGTATTTTCGTGTGGTCCCGATCACGCCCCCTGCGCGCCCCTAGACTGTGCCCATGCCCCAGAACCAGCCGCTCAACAGGGACCCCATTGCGGAAGCACAGCGCAACTGGGAGCGCAGGGGCTGGACCGAGGCCGCGGGCCCGATGGCCGCGGTGACCTCGATCATGCGGGCCCAGCAGATCCTGCTGGGCCGGGCCGACCGGATCCTCAAACCCTTCCGGCTGACGTTCTCGCGCTACGAGGTGCTCGCCCTGCTGAGCTTCGCGCGAGAGCACAAGATGCTCATGAAGCGGGCCAGCGCGCTGCTGCAGGTGCACCCCACGTCCATCACCAACGCGGTGGACCGGCTGGAGGACGCCGGGCTGGTGCGCCGCGAGCCGGTCAGCACGGACCGGCGGGCGGTGAACGTGGCGCTCACCCCCACCGGCCTGGACGTGGTGGGCCGGGCCACGCGGGCGCTGAACGAGCAGCTCTTCCTGGACACCGGCCTCGCGGCGCACGAGGTGGAGGCGGTCGTGGCGGCGCTGAGCGGGCTCCGTGCCCGCGAGGGGGACTTCACCCCTCCCGAGAACCCTCCCGCAGCGTCGTGATGATCTCGGAGAAGTCCTTGCCCGCGTGGCCGTCCGCCACGAACTGGTTGTAGAGCTCCGCCGCCAGACGCCCCATGGGCGCGGTGGCACCGGTCTGCTCCAGCGCGGTGGCCGCGAGGTTGAGGTCCTTGGCCATCAGCGCGCCGGCGAAACCGGGCTCGTAGTCGTTGTTGGCGGGGCTCGTGGGCACGGGACCGGGAACGGGGCAGTTGGTGGTCAGCGCCCAGCACTGGCCCGAGGCGTTGGAGACCACGTCGTAGAGCGCCTGGTGCTCCAGACCCAGCTTCTCCGCGAGCACGAACGCCTCGCTCACCGCCACCATGGACACGCCCAGAACCATGTTGTTGCAGATTTTCGCGGCCTGGCCCATGCCGTTGCCGCCGCAGTGCACCACGCGCGCACCCATGATCTCCAGCAGGGGCCGCACGCGCTCGAAGACCTCGTCCGGTGCACCCACCATGAACGCGAGCGTGCCGGCGGTGGCACCCACCACCCCGCCGGAGACCGGGGCGTCCGCGGCGGTGAACCCCTTCTCCCGTGCCAGGGCCGCGGCCTCCTGCGCCTCGGAGATGTTGATGGTGGAGCAGTCCAGGAACGTGGCCCCGGCGGGTGCCGCGGCCAGCAGACCCTCGCCACCGCCGGCCCCCGTGTAGGCGTCCTTCACGTGCTGCCCGGACGGGAACATGGTGATCACCACCTGCGCCTGGCGCACGGCGTCCTCCGGGGTTTCCACCACGGTGAGCCCCTGCTCACGGGCGGCGTCCATGGCGGCGGGCACCACGTCGAAGGCGGTCACGGACACCCCGGCCTTCACCAGGTTCACGGCCATGGGTCCACCCATGTGGCCCAGGCCCAGGAAGGCGACGGTGGGGAGCTGCTGGCTGGTGGTCTCTGTCATGACGTTCCTCGTTCCAGGGGTGGCGGTGGCTCCACGCGTCGCGGAGTCACGGGAATGCGGGAGTGCCGGAGTGCGGGGACTCCGCCGGGCGGCGTCGTGCTAGGCCCGGCGGCGGGGCGGGACTGCGGGGCGCGGCGGCGTCGTACGGCGTGGCGCACGACGACGCCGCGCGGCTCAGCTGCCGGCGGGCATCACGAAGCTCGCGCCCTCCTTGGTCCCGGAGGGCCAGCGCGTGGTGACGGTCTTGGTCTTGGTGTAGAACTTCAGCCCGTCCGTGCCGTGCTGGTTGAGGTCCCCGAAGCCCGAGGCCTTCCAGCCGCCGAAGGTGTAGTAGGCGATCGGCACGGGGATGGGGACGTTCACGCCCACCATGCCCACCTCCACGCGAGTGGTGAAGTCCCGGGCCGTGTCCCCGTCGCGGGTGAAGATGGCCACGCCGTTGCCGTACTCGTGCTCGCTGGGCAGGCGCAGGGCCTCCTCGTAGTCCTCGGCGCGCGCGATGCACAGCACCGGGCCGAAGATCTCCTCGCGGTAGATGCTCATGTCCGTGGTCACGTGGTCGAACAGGGTGGCGCCCACCCAGAACCCGTTGGGGTGCCCGTCCACGGTGGCGCCGCGGCCGTCCACCACGAGCTCCGCGCCCTCCCTCTCACCGGTGGCGATGTAGGACTCGATGCGCTCCTTGGCCTGGGCGCTGACCACGGGACCGAAGTCCGAGGACGGCTCCAGGGACGGGCCGAGCGTGAGCGTGGCGATCCGCTCCTCAAGCAGCGCGCGCAGCCTGTCCGCGGTGGCCTCCCCCACGGGGACGGCCACGGAGATGGCCATGCAGCGCTCGCCGGCGGAGCCGAAGGCCGCGCCGATCAGAGCATCAGCAGCCTGCTCGAGGTCCGCGTCCGGCATGATCACCATGTGGTTCTTGGCGCCGCCGAAGCACTGCGCCCGCTTGTTCTGCGCGGCCGCCGCGCTGTAGATGGACTGGGCGATGGGCGTGGAGCCCACGAAGCCGATGGCCCGCACACGCGGATCCTCGATCAGAGCGTCCACGGCGGTCTTGTCACCGTGGACCACGTTCAGCGCACCCGCGGGCATGCCCGCCTCGAGCGCCAGCTCCGCGAGACGCACGGGCACGGAGGGGTCCCGCTCGGAGGGCTTGAGCACGAAGGTGTTGCCCGCGGCGAGCGCGATGCCCGCCTTCCACAGCGGAATCATGGCGGGGAAGTTGAACGGGGTGATCCCCGCGACCACGCCGAGGGGCTGGCGCAGCGAGTGGACGTCGATGCCCGTGCCCGCACCGCTGGAGAACTCGCCCTTGAGCAGGTGCGGCGCACCTGCCGCGAACTCCACGACCTCCACGCCGCGCTGGATGTCTCCCTTCGCGTCCGGGAAGGTCTTGCCGTGCTCGTTGGAGAGCAGGGTGGCCAGCTCGTCCATGTTCTCGGTGATCAGGTCCACCCACTTCAGCAGGATCCGCGCGCGGCGCTGAGCGTTGAGCCCGGACCACTGCGGGAACGCCTCCTCGGCGGCGGTCACGGCCTGCGCGACCTCTTCCGCGGATGCCAGCGGCACCTGGGCGCTCACCGCGCCCTCCACGGGGTTGTAGACGTCCTGCGTGCGACCGGAGTCGCCCGGAGTCTTTCGGCCCTCGACGAAGTGGGGAACGAGTGTCATGGCTTCTCCTGGTGATGGTGGGAGGGTGTGATGCACGTCTCCCCCGAACGTATCCCCAGTTCATTGGACGTGCAACTACTTGGGGGCACGACGCCGCCCAGGTGCGTTTCCGTCCCTCCTCACCCCACCCCGCCCAGGCACGTTCGGGCACCGGGCGGCGTTCCCGGCGATCCGCCCCGGGCACGCCTGAGACAATGGACGCATGAGCGACACTGCGTATGAAGAGATGCCCATCCGGGACCAGATGATCCGCCTGGGGCAGGCGTTGAAGCTGGCCAACCTGGCCGAGGACGGCCACCACGCGAAGACCCTGGTGTCCGAGGGCGCGGTGCAGGTCAACGGTGCCGTGGAGACCCGCCGGGGCGCGCAGCTGCACCCCGGGGACGTGCTGGCGGTCCCGGGCTCCGGCATGCCGCCCGTGCGCATCGTCAGCGCGTAGAGCGCTCCGGCGCCCCCCACCGCAGTAGGTGCGCCGGAGCGGACGATAAGTCGGGTGACCGGGGTGCTCAGTCCGTGAGTGCCCGCAGGTACTCCGACACGTGGGACAGCTCCTGGGGTGAGACCCCGTGACCGATCCCCCGGTACTGCACCTTGGTGGCGTCCGCGTGCTGCTGGGCCCACTCGGCGGTGCGGTCCACCAGGGCGGGCGGGATCACCGGGTCCTCGGGGTCGCGGCCCCAGAACAATCGCAGGGGCTCCTCGCGCAGGGCGTCGTCGTGGAAGAAGCTGGCCTGGGCGTCGTCGTCCGCCACCGGGACCACGAAACCGGACAGCCCCACCACCGCGTCCACGAGGTCCGGGGCGTGGCGGGCCACCGTGGTGGCGATCGCCATCCCCTGGGAGAAGCCGAGCAGGATCACGTGCGTGTGCTGCAGGGACTCGTCCCGCAGCCACTGCACCACGGGCTCGGCGGCGGCCACCACGGCGTCCGTGGTGAAGCCGAGCTCGGAGGACAGCGGGAACCACTGGAAGCCCGCGCCCGCGCGCTGCGGTGCCCGCACGGAGGCCACGGTGAACCCGTCCGGGAGGGACGCGCTCAGGGCCATGAGGTCTCCCTCGTGGGAGCCGTAGCCGTGGAACATCACCACCAGGGGCGTGCCGGTGCGGTCGGCTTCGTCGTTGTTCCAGATCACGTGGGGTGCTTGTGCCATGGCCCCATCCTCACACGCTCCCGTGACGGACCATGACGGCGCCGCCCAGGAATACGTGTTAGTAATTTCCTATGGATGAGAGCACCGCGCCCCGGACCACGTCTCCCGATCCCACCGCCGAGTCCCCCGCCGAGCCCCTGCACCCGTGGCACCGGATGGTGTCCATGGGCGACTCGTTCACCGAGGGCGTGGGCGATCCCGACGACACCGTCCCCGGCGGGTTCCGGGGCTGGGCGGACCGCATGGCCGAGGAGCTCGCCCGCACCACCGACGACTTCGCCTACGCCAACCTGGCCATCCGCGGGCGCCTCTTCCAGCCCATCGTGGACGAGCAGCTGGAGCCGGCGCTCGAGCTGACACCGGATCTCGTGACCATCAGCGCCGGCGGCAACGACATGCTCCGCCCCGGCGCGGACCCGGACGACATCGCCTCCCGGCTGGACACCGTGATCGAGCAGATCGCCGCGACCGGCGCCACCGTGGTCATGTTCGACGCCCCGGACATCGGCAACACCCCCGTGATGCGCAGCATCCGCGGCCGCGTGGCCATCTGGAACGAGAACGTGCGCACGGTGGCCGCCCGCCACGACGCCGTGCTCGTGGACCTGTGGGGGCTGAACCAGCTGAGCGACCCCCAGATGTGGGCCCCCGACCGCCTGCACTTCTCCCCGCTGGGCCACCAGCTCATCGCGTGCGAGGCCCTGGACTGCCTGGGTGTGGACCACGGGCTCACCCCCGACCACCCCGAGGAGCGCCCCGCACGCAACTGGCGTCAGGCCCGCCGGGACGACATGGTCTGGGCCCGCAAGTACTTCGTCCCGTGGGTGGGCCGCCGCATCCGCCGCCGCAGCTCCGGGGACTACATCACCGCCAAACGCCCCGCGTTCGGCCAGGCCACGATCCCCGGCGCGGGCGAGCAGATTCCGGAGCAGGCCGAGGAGGCCTGAGCCCTCCCGCTCTGCTCCACCACACGACGACGGCGCCCGCTCCCCTCCCGGGTGGTTTCTAGGGGTCCTCGCAACACCTGATGGTTATGTGGTTGTCAGTAGATCACGCAGACGCTCGGCTGGGGTATCC
>NZ_JASDCY010000047.1:0-21083 GCF_030407675.1 Kocuria sp. APC 4018
ATCGCACGACGCCGCCCGGCCGCGCCCCGAGCACCCCGGGCGGCACGGGTGGCACGGGCGGCACGGGACCCGCGTGCGGAAGCCGGCCGGGCGGCGTCGTGCGATGACGCGGGGTTTGACGGGCGCTCGTAGAATGGCGGCTGGTTCCCAGAACAATTCGGCCGGGGCGAGTGCCCCAGGAGGTCCAGGCGAGTGAGCAGCATCCAGATCAACGTGACCGACCGCGACGGTGTGCGCACCGAGGGTGTGGAGTGGAAGGACTTCGAGTCCCTCATGGAGTGCCTCACCCGCAACAAGTTCCCCATCCTGGCCACGTGCGGCGGCAACGCCTCGTGCTCCACGTGCCACTCGTACCTTGACCAGGAGACGTTCGTGAAGACGGGCGGCACCAACGAGGAGGAGGAAGACCTCCTGGAGATGCTGGACGACACCCGTCACGACAACTCCCGCCTGACCTGCCAGGTGGAGTGGTCCGAGGACCTGGACGGCGCGGAGATCGAGATCGCCCCGGAGTGGTGAGCGCCCACCGCTGAGACGAGCACGGCCACGCGCGGAGGAAGAGAGAGCAGCATGACGGTCCTGCGGGACGATCTGACCACGCGCGCGGCGTACGTCTCGGACGCCTCGATCTACCGCAGGCTCCCCGCCGCGGTGGCCGAGCCGAGCTCGGTCGCGGAGATCCGCGAGCTGCTCGCCACCGCGCGGGAGAACGGCTGGTCCGTGGTCCCCCGCGGCGGCGGCACGTCCGTGGCGGGCAACGCGATCGGCGAGGGCCTGGTGATCGACACCTCCCGCCACTTCCGCCGCATCCTGGAGATCGACCCGCAGGCCTGCACGGCGCGGATCGAGCCCGGGGTCATCTGCGACCAGCTGCGGGAGGCCGCCTCCGAGTTCGGCCTCACCTACGGCCCGGACCCCTCCACCCACTCGCGCTGCACGGTGGGCGGGATGGTGGCCAACAACGCGTGCGGCTCCCACTCGGTTGCGTGGGGCACGAGTGCGGAGAACCTGGTCTCGGTCACGGTCATGCTGGCCGACGGCCGCCTGGTCACCCTGGACGCGGGCGGCACCTCCGAGCCCGTCCTGACCTCGCAGCTGGAGCGGCTGCGCAACGACCACCTGGCCATGCTGCGCACCGAGCTGGGCCAGTTCCCGCGCCAGGTCTCCGGCTACGGGCTGCACTACCTGCTGGGCGAGAACGGCTTCGACACCGCCAAGGCCTTCGCGGGCACCGAGGGCACGTGCGGGATCATCACGGAGCTCACGGTCAAGCTCGTGGCCAAGCCCGCGCACACCGCGCTGGCGGTCCTCGGGTTCCAGGACGCGATCGACGCCGCGAGCGCCGCACCCGCGCTCCGGGTCTCCGGCGTCACCACCATCGAGGGCATGGGCTCGGACCTGCTGGCCGCCCTGCGCACCCGCCCCGGCCAGGAGCAGGCCGGTTCCGAGCTCCCGCGCGGGGGCGGCTGGCTGTACTGCGAGGTCGCCGGGGACACCCCCGAGCAGGCGTACGACGCCGCCCGGAGACTCCCCGCGCTGGTCGAGGAGACAGTGGTGGACTCGGTGGTGGTCGGCGACCCTGCGCAGGCCCGGGCCCTGTGGCACATCCGTGAGGCCGGAGCGGGCATCGTGACCCGCCTGCCGGACGGCGGCGAGGCGTGGCCCGGGTGGGAGGACTCCGCGGTGCCTCCGGCCCGGCTGGGCGAGTACCTGCGGGACCTCTACGCCCTGCTGGAGGAGATGGATCTGCGCGGCATCCCGTTCGGCCACTTCGGCGAAGGCTGCGTGCACATCCGCATCTCCTTCGACTTCAACTCCGAGCACGGGGTGGCGCGGTACCGGGAGTTCATCGAGCGGGCCGCCGAGCTGGTGCACCGCTACGGCGGCTCGGTCTCCGGCGAGCACGGGGACGGACGCGCCCGCTCCGAGCTGCTGAGCACGATCTACACGCCGGAGGCACTGGCGGCGTTCGGGCGCTTCAAGCGGATCTTCGACCCCGAGGGTGTGTTCAACTCCGGCGTGCTGGTGGATCCGGAGCCGCTGGACCGTGGCATCCGCCCCGGACCGGGTGCGCGCACGTTCGAGCTCACCCCGGTGCACGCCTTCTCCCACGACAACGGCTCGTTCGGCCAGGCCGTGAACCGCTGCGTGGGGGTGGGAGCGTGCCGCTCGGACTCCGGGGCCATGTGCCCCTCCTTCCACGCCACCGGGGACGAGGTGCACTCCACGCGAGGCCGCATGCGCTCACTCGCGGAGATGCTGCGCGGCGAGCACCTCACGGACGGCTGGAAGTCCAAGGAGACCTACGAGGCCCTGGACCTGTGCCTGTCCTGCAAGGCGTGCGCCACCGAGTGCCCCGTGAACGTGGACATGGCCACCTACAAGGCCGAGTTCCTGCACCACCACTTCCGGCAGGGCCTCCGCTCGTTCATCGGCCGGGACCGCCGGCCCATGGCGCACCTCACCATGGGGTGGATGCCGTGGCTCATGCGGATCGCGGCCCGCGTGCCCGGCTCCCTGCGCGCGGTCAACGTCCTGGAACGCATCCCGGCCGTAGAGGCACTCACCAAGAAGCTCGGCGGCATCGAACCGCGCCGCGACATGATCCGCTTCAACGACACCCCGTTCACCGCGTGGTTCCGCGCGCGCTCCCAGCACGCGGGCCACGTTGCCGGGAACGACGCCGCCGGTGCGGCTCCGCGCGGAGGCGGCCGTGCGGCGTCGTCGGTCCGCAGTGCCCAAGCGACTGGGATGGCGGGGGCCGATCCCGCCGGGCGCCCGTCCGTGGTGCTGTGGCCGGACACGTTCACCACCTACTCCGCGGACGGACCCGGCAAGGCCGCCGTGGAGGTCCTGGAGGCCATGGGCTACCGCGTGCTGATGCCCATGGGGGACGTGTGCTGCGGGCTCACGTGGCACTCCACGGGTCAGCTGGACATGACCCGGAAGGTGCTGCGGCAGACCCTGGACGTGATGGCACCGCTGCTGGAGGCCGGGTACCCGGTGATCGGGCTGGAGCCGTCCTGCACGGTGATGCTCCAGCACGAGATCACCGAGCTGCTGCCCGATGACCCCCGGGCCCACGTGGTGAAGGGCCTCACCCGGACCCTGGGCGAGTTCGCGGCGGCCCACCTGGAGGCCGGCGGGGACTGGCCGTTCGAGCCGCTGGAGACCCGGCAGGGTCCGAGCAGCGCGGTGTGCCAGGTGCACTGCCACGAGAAGGCCATGGGGGACTACTCCCCAGAGCTCACCGTGCTGGAGAAGCTGGGCGTGGACACCTCCGTGGTGGGCGGCGGGTGCTGCGGGCTGGCCGGGAACTGGGGCTTCGAGCCGGGGCACTACGAGATCTCGCGGACACTCGGCGAGCGCAACCTCTTCCCCGCGATCCGGGCCGCGGAACCCGGGGCGATCGTGCTGGCGGACGGTTTCTCGTGCCGCACGCAGATCGCCCAGGGCACGCAGGCCGACGCGGTGCACCTCGCAGAGGTGATGTGTGCCGCATTGCCGACGAAACGTAGGACACTGTCACCATGACGACCTCATCGCCCGACCCCCGGGGCACCCACAGGCACTCCCGTCCGCTGCTCGCCGCCACTGCCCTGACCGCCCTGCTGGCGCTGTCCGCGTGCGGTTCCTCCGGCGATGAGCCGTCCTCCGGCGACGCGAGCTCCGCGAGCTCGAGCACGTCGGCGAGCCCGTCCGCGTCCCCGAGCCCGACCACGTCCCCGAGCGCGACGAACGGTTCCGCATCGGCCACGCCGGCGCCGCCCACCGCCTCGACCGAGACCACCCAGGCCGAGGACGCCTCCAAGCCCCAGCCCACGGAGACCCGCATGGCGTCGGCTCCGGAGGTGGGCATGCCCACCGCGAGCCCCTTCGACAAGGAGAAGGCGGACCAGCAGGCCGCGGGTGCCGTGTGCAACGCGTCGAACCTCAGCGGCACCGCAGCCCCCTCCAACGGTGCGGCCGGGCACACCATCACGACCCTCACCCTGACCAACAAGGGCTCCGCGCCCTGCACCCTCAACGGCTACCCGGGGGTCTCCTTCGTGGACGCGGGCGGAGCCATCGTGGGCGCCCCCGCCTCCCGCACGGAGGCCCCCACGGCGCCGGTCACCCTGCAGCCGGGAGCGTCCACGAGCACCAGCGTGAGCATCACCAATCCCGGCGTGATCGGGCAGGTGTGCAACCCGCACGACGTCACGGGCCTGCGCATCTACCCGCCGGGCAGCCACGAGTCGCTCGTGGTCTCCTACCCGGGTCAGGCCTGTGGCAACCCCAAGGTCTCCCAGCTCCAGGTCAAGGGCTTTGGATCCTGACTCGGTCCTGAACCTCTTCTCCCCCGCGACCGCGCAGTGGTTCGACGCCGCCTTCCACGGGCCCACGGCGGCCCAGCGCGGCGCGTGGGAGGCCATCTCGGCGGGCCACCACGCTCTCGTGGTGGCCCCCACCGGTTCCGGCAAGACCCTCGCGGCGTTCCTGTGGTCCATCGACCGGCTGCTCGCGGCCAAGTCCCCCGCGGGTTCCCCTGACGGGAGCTCGCGGGGCGGCACCGCCGCCCCGGGCTCCTCCGGGGACGACGACGCCGCGGCCGCCCCTGCCGAGGACCGCACCTCGGTGCTCTACATCTCCCCGCTCAAGGCCCTGGGCGTGGACGTGGAGCGCAACCTGCGGGCCCCGCTGATCGGCATCACCCAGGCGGTCAGGGCTGCCGGGGGTGAGCCCCCGGAGATCTCCGTGGGCGTGCGCTCTGGGGACACCCCCCAGGCAATCCGCCGCTCCCTGCTGGCCCACCCGCCGGACATCCTCATCACCACGCCCGAGTCCCTGTACCTCATGCTCACGTCCAAGGCGCGGGAGACCCTGCGCCACGTGAACACCGTGATCATCGACGAGGTGCACGCGGTGGCCGGGACCAAGCGCGGCGCGCACCTCGCGGTGAGCCTCGAACGCCTGGACGACCTGCTGGAGGAACCCGCCCAGCGGATCGGGCTCTCCGCCACCGTGGAGCCCGTGGACACCGTGGCCGGGTTCCTGGGCGGCTCGCAGCCCGTGGACGTGGTGCGCCCGCCGTCCGAGAAGGACTGGGACCTCACGGTCTCCGTGCCCATCCCGGACATGACCGTGCTGGGCGGGGCGGCGGCGTCGCCGTCATCGGACGGCTCCCCGAGCCTGGACGGGGACCTGGGCGGGTCCGGGCAGGCCACGGCGTCCATCTGGCCGCACGTGGAGGAGCGGATCGTGGACCTCGTGGAGGCCCACCGCTCCACCATCGTGTTCGCGAACTCCCGCGGACTGGCGGAGAAGCTCACCGCGCGGCTCAACGAGATCCACGAGTTCCGTCTGAAGAACGCCGCGGAGCAGTCCCCGGACGGCGAGCGCAAGGGCTCCGGGGATCCCGTGGCCGTGGGGGACGCGCTGAACCACCTCTTCGCGGAGAGCGCGCGGCGCGCGGCCGGGGACGAGGGCGCCGGGCCCGAAAGTCCCGACGGTTTCGCGATCGAGGGGGACGACACGCCGGGCACCCCCGGTGCCGCCTCCGACGGTCCCAGCCGCCCCGGGCGAGCGCCCGGCCACGCAGCGCCGTTCGGCGCCCCCGTGGACGGGACTGGCGCGCCCGACGGCCCGGGCGGCGTCGTCCGCCCCGCGACCGCCGAGCGGGAACCCGCTGCGATCCCCCGGCAGAGCAACCGCCACGAGGGGGCATCTCCGGTGCTGGCGCGCGCCCACCACGGCTCGGTGTCCAAGGACCAGCGCAGCCTGATCGAGGAGGACCTCAAGACCGGGCGGCTGCGGTGCGTGGTGGCCACCTCGTCCCTGGAGCTGGGCATCGACATGGGCCACGTGGACCTGGTGGTCCAGATCGAGTCCCCGCCCTCGGCGGCCTCCGGGCTGCAGCGCGTGGGGCGTGCCGGGCACCAGGTGGGTGAGGTGTCGATCGGGCGGATCTACCCCAAGCACCGCGGGGACGTGCGGGACGCCGCCGTGATCGCGGAGCAGATGCTCGCCGGGAACCTGGAACCGCTCTCGGTGCCCGCCAACCCCCTGGACATCCTCGCCCAGCAGACGGTCTCCGCGGTGGCCGCCGAGGACGTGGACGTGGAGGCCTGGTACGACACCGTGCGCCGCAGCGCCCCGTTCCGCTCCCTGCCCCGCTCCGCGTACGACGCCGTGCTGGACCTGCTCGCCGGGCGGTACCCCTCGGACGAGTTCGCGCAGCTGCGCCCGCGCCTGGTGTGGGACCGCGAGACGGGCACGCTGCAGGCCCGCCCGGGAGCGCTGCGCCTGGCGACCACGAGCGGCGGCACCATTCCGGACCGCGGCCTGTTCCCCGTGTTCCTGGTGGGTGAGCAGGACTCCAAGTCCCCCAAGCGCGTGGGCGAGCTGGACGAGGAAATGGTCTACGAGTCCCGCGTGGGGGACATCATTGCGCTGGGCGCCTCCAGCTGGCGGATTGAGGAGATCACCCACAACCGGGTGGTCGTGGCCCCGGCGCCGGGTGTTCCGGGCAAGCTGCCGTTCTGGCACGGGGACGGGCTGGGGCGGCCCGTGGAGCTGGGGCGCGCCGTCGGGTGCTTCACCCGCGAGCTGGCCGGTGCCGCGAACGCCGAGGCCCGCGAGCGCCTGGCGGTGTCCGGGTTGGACGAGTGGGCCCAGGACAACCTGCTGGCGTACCTCGCGGAGCAGCGCGAGGCCACGGAGCACGTGCCGGACGACCGCACGCTCATGGTGGAGCGCTTCCGGGACGAGCTCGGGGACTGGCGCGTGGTGCTGCACAGCCCGTTCGGCACGCCCGTGCACGGCCCGTGGGCGCTAGCCGTCCGCGCGCGGCTCGACGAGCGCTGGGGTCTGGACGCGAGCGCGCAGGCCGCGGACGACGGCATCGTGCTGCGCGTGCCCGCCACGGACGAGGAGCCCCCCGGGGCGGAGCTGTTCCTCTTCGAGCCGGAGGAGCTCGAGCAGATCGTTACCGAGGAGGTGGGCGGTTCCGCGCTGTTCGCGTCCCGGTTCCGGGAGAACGCGGCGCGCGCCCTGCTGCTGCCGCGCGCCGATCCCGGCAAGCGCACGCCCCTGTGGCAGCAGCGCCAGCGCTCGGCCCAGCTGCTGGACGTGGCCCGGAAGTACCCGCAGTTCCCCATCATCCTGGAGACGGTGCGCGAGTGCCTCCAGGACGTGTACGACGTCCCCGCCCTGCTCCAGCTGCAGCGGGACCTGGCCGGGCGCAAGCTGCGGGTGGTGGAGACCACCACGGACTCCCCCTCACCGTTCGCGCGCACCCTGCTGTTCGGATACGTGGCGCAGTTCCTCTACGAGGGCGACTCCCCGCTGGCCGAGCGCAAGGCCGCCGCGCTGTCCCTGGACCCCGCGCTGCTCAACGAGTTGCTGGGCCGCGCCGAGCTGCGCGAGCTGCTGGACCCCGAGGTCATCGAGACCACCGTCCTGCAGCTGCAGCGCCTCGCCCCGGACCGCCGCCTGCGCGGGGTGGAGGGCGCGGCGGACCTGCTGCGCCTGCTCGGACCCATGACCGCCGACGACGCCGCCCTGCGCCTGCGCGGGGACGGTTCCGTTCCGGCGGGGGCGCCGGCCGCGGAAGATGCGGCGTCGGACGGTCCTGACGGCGAGGAGGACGCGGAGCGGGCCGAGGACCCCGCGTACCGGGCGATCTTCCCGGAGGCCGCGCGCGAGCTGCTGGACGCCCTCGTGGACACCAACCGCGCGATCGTGCTGCGCGTGGGCGGGCGTGAGGTGTACTGCGCGGTGGAGGATGCCGCCCGAATGCGGGACGCGCTCGGTCAGCCCCTGCCCATGGGGGTGCCGCTCGCGTTCTTGGAACCGGTCGCGGATCCCGTGGGGGACCTCGTCTCCCGGTACGCCCGCACGCACGGGCCGTTCAGTGTGGCGGAGGCCGCGCAGGCCCTGAGCCTGGGCCCGGCCGTGGTGGAGTCCGCGCTGCGGTCCCTCGCCAAGCAGCGGCGGGTGAGCGAGGGGGCGTTCCGCCCGAGCGGTGACCCGGCGGCGTCGGACTCGGAGTGGTGCGACATCGAGGTGCTGCGGACCCTGCGGCGTCGTTCGCTGGCGGCCCTGCGCGCGGACGTGGAGCCGGTGGACCCGCAGGCGTACGCCACGTTCCTGCCCGCGTGGCAGCACGCGGTGAAGGGGCACCAGCTGCGGGGGCTGGACGGGGTGCTGACCGTGATCGACCAGCTGGCCGGGGTACCGATCCCGGCGTCCGCGTGGGAGCCGCTCGTTCTCGCGCAGCGCGTGGTGGACTACCGGCCCGCCATGCTGGACGAGCTCATGGCCACGGGCGAGGTCGTCTTCTCCGGCGCCGGGTCCCTGGGTGGTGAGGACGGCTGGGTGGCTTTCCATCTGGCCGAGTCCGCCGAGCTCTCGCTGCCGCCGCTCGCGCAGCTGGACGCCGCCGCGGGCGCCCTGGACTCCGCGCTCGAACGGGAGCTGCTCACGGTCCTGCAGGGCGGTGGCGCGTACTTCGCGTGGCAGCTGGTCCAGCCCCTCGCGGCGGCGGGCGTGAGCGTGGACATGGCCCAGCTGCACACCGCGCTGTGGAACCTGCTGTGGGCGGGGCTGATCACCAATGACACGTACGCCCCGGTGCGTGCGCTGATCTCCGGCGGGCACTCCGCGCACAAGACGCCCAAGCGGCCGGGGCGTTCCCGCTCCGCGGGGCGCCGGGGTGCCGCCAGGCTGCGCGCGGTGGGGCGGGGTCCAGCCGGCTTCGACCCCGCGGGTTCCTCCGACGACGCCGCCCCGTCCGGTACGCGCGTGGTACGCGCCTCCGGGGGCGGCGAGGAGCGCACGACGGCGGGCCGGTGGTCCGTGCTGCGCCCCGAGCCGCTGAACCCCACGGTGCGGGCGCAGGCCCAGGCGGAGCTGCTCCTGGACCGCTACGGCATCCTCACGCGCGGGCCCGTGGCGGTGGAGGACGTGCCGGGCGGTTTCTCCACGGTCTACAAGGTGCTGCGCGCCCTGGAGGACGCGGGCCGGGCGCGGCGCGGCTACTTCATCGAGGGCCTCGGGGCCGCCCAGTTCACGCAACCGGCAACGGTTGATGTGCTGCGCAGCTTCACGGACGACGACGCCGCCCGCAAAACCGATCCCCAGGTCCTCGCGCTGGCGGCCACGGACCCCGCGAACCCGTACGGTGCGGCACTGGACTGGCCGGAAGCGGTGGTGCTGGAGTCCAGCACGAAGCACCGGCCGGGGCGGAAGGCCGGTGCCGTGGTGGTGCTCGTGGATGGCGCGCTGACCCTGTACCTGGAGCGCGGCGGGAAGACGGCGCTGGCGTTCGTCTCTGACCCCGCGCTGCTGCACCTCGCGGCGGAGGCGGTGGCCGGTCTGGTGCAGCGCAAGGCCGTGGACTCGCTGGTGGTGGAGAAGGTCAACGGGGACTCGGTGCTCTCCTCGGAGGAGCTGGTCACCGCGGTGCGGGACGGGCTGCTCGCGGGCGGCTTCTACCAGACACCGAAGGGTGTGCGGATGCGGGCGCCGGTCGGTGGGGGCAGGGGGTGACGGCCCGGGGCTGTTTCCGCGGGGCACCTTGCGGAGGCGCGGCAACCTCGGTGGAGGTTCGCCCTGTTCTGTGCGGGAGTGCGTGATCAGGACACGGCAAGATGCCTGCGGATGAAAGCGTCAGCCCGCCTGAGCACGAGGTCCGCGCTGTCAGGGTCACTCATGAAACCGTGACCGCGCCCGTTCACGATATTGAGTTCGCAGTCCCATCCGCGGCTCGCGCAAATAGTTGCCAGTAGGCGCGCCTCTGGAACCAGAGAGTCCTCGCTTCCGACAGCAAGAAAAATGGGTGGCGGCGATTTCTCCGGTCGGTGGAGCTCCGGGGCCTCCTGCAGCGGCAGCGGCCGTAACCAGAGGGTGAAAGCCCGGTGCAACAGTTCCCAGTCCGGGCCCTGGGGAGCCGGACGGTCGAAGGACTGCAGAGTGAGGTCGAGATTCGGGTTGGTGAGTATCAAAGCCCGAACCGTGGCTCCGATCCGATCCCCTGCGGCGACGCTCACGGCACCCCCGGCCGAATCTCCACAGAGAATGACGCCCGTGGTCCCTGCCTGGCCCCGAATGCAGCTCTCGAGATCGGCGACTGCATCGAAGAACGAGTTCTCGGGCGCGAGGCGGTAGTCCACGGCAACGACTCGACGGCGCAAGACTGTTGCGAGACGACGACAGTAGGCGTCCTGGAGGTCGAGATCACCGAACACCCCGTATCCACCGTGTGAGAAGTAGACGATGGCATCGGTCATCTTCTCGTGCGGGGTGTAGGACCGCGTCGCGACGCCGCCCACGTGCTCATCGCGGATCATGCCGTCAAATGGTGACCGTGGCCGCGCGGCTGCTCGCTGCCGGGCTGACTGCCTCAGCGCTTCGATGTCGATCATCTCGTCACCATAGGCGGGTCCGGACATGCACAGGCGGAGGTAGGCCTACGTGTGGACCATGGACACCGCTTGCTCCTGCGTCACTCGTTTCCCTTGCGCTTGTAGTAGCTGTCCCGGGCCTTCTGACCGGCCTGCCGTTTGAGGTCTTGCACGTCGTCGTCGAACGTCTCGTGCGTCATTTGCTTGGTCCGACGCCATGTCTCATCGAACTCGGCCTGGGTGTCACCCGGCAGCCAGGACTTCGACAGGATCACCTCACCCGCCGTGGCCACGGCGTACGCGGCGCCCAGCGCCACACCGCCTCCCAGACCGCCCAGGAGGAGGGCGCCGAGGCCCAGCCCCACGAGGGCGTGGATCAGCACGGGCAGCAGTGCATAGTCCCAGCCCCCGGGGGCGGAGAGGCGCCGCTTCATCACGAAGGGGCGCTCCGCCAGGGTGGTCAGGACTTCCCCGATGAGGACGGCCCCGATGGCCACGACCACGAGATTCCCCACGGGCACCGCTCGCAGCCACCCGGGAAGAGTCGCCAACCAGAGCAGGAGCACGATCACCGGCACCTTGAGGGCACCGATCATCAGGTGCCCGGACACCGGCGCCCACAGCGGGGGCGGGGTCCAGCCTTCGGCATTTCTCGCGATCTCCTCGGATCTCAACAGGGCTCCTCACAGGTGGAGTGAACCGCCAAACGCTCGGCGACTCCGGAAGATCCACCGTAAGCATTTGGTGGAACACGCCGTACGCTGAACACCCCACCGCGAACCGAGGAGGCCCCCGTGCCCGAAGGCGATTCCGTCTACCGCCAGTGCAAGATGCTGCGCGAGGCGCTGGAGGGCGCCGTGATCGAGAGCTCGGACTTCCGGGTGCCCGCCCTCGCCACCTCGGACGTGTCCGGGCGCACCGTGGTGGCGGTGGTGCCGCGCGGGAAGCACATCCTCATCCGGCTCTCGGCCGCCCCGGACGCGGCGGAGCTGAAGTCCGGCGCCGAGCCCCTCACCCTGCACTCGCACCTCATGATGGACGGCACCTGGCGGGTCTTCGACCGGCAGCAGGACGACGCCGCCGCGCGCCCCGGCGGGCGCCGGAGCCGACCCGGCGCAAGCCCCTACCGACCGCGCGGACAGGCCCGCCGAGGCGGCAGCGTACGGTCAGCCGCCGAGGCGCGCACCCGCATCAGTGCGGACGTGGCCCTCGGGCAGGGCTCGCACACCATCCGCGCGATCCTGCGCACCAAAGAGGTGGAGGCCGTGGGCTTCGACGTCAAGGACGTGCGCCTGGTGCCCACCCGGCTGGAGGAGCCGGAGCTCGTGGGCTACCTGGGCCCGGACATCCTCGGCCCGGACTGGGATCTGGAGAAGGCGCTGGAACGGTTGAGCGCCCAGCCGGACCGCGCCATCGGCACCGCCCTGATGGACCAGCGCAACCTCGCGGGGATCGGCAACGTGTACCGCGTGGAGACCCTGTTCATGACGCGCACCAACCCCTGGGCCCGGGTGGGCTCCCTGCCGGAGGGCAAGCTGCGGGAGATCGTCGTCCTCGCCCACAAGCTGCTGCACCTGAACAAGGACCGCTCCATGCGCTCCACCGTGGGCCAGGCGCCGCAGGGCCGCCCCCTGTTTTGGGCGTACGGCAAGGACGGTCAGCCGTGCCGGCGCTGCGGGACGCAGCTCAAGCGCGGGGAGATCGACGACGCCCTGCTCACGGTGGACCCCGCCCCCTCACGCACCGCGGTGCAGCACCTGCGCACCATCGCGTGGTGCCCCCGCTGCCAGGCCGCGACCTGACACACCGCCGCCCCGCGGACCCGTGCCGAGGCAGGGAGTCCGCGGGGCGGCGTCGTCGTGGAGGGACGGGTCAGCGCGTGATCCAGGTGCGGTTGGTGGTGCGGGACCAGTGCACGGTGTACCCATTGGAGAAACGCTGGCGCACCTCGGAGCCGGAGCGGTACTCGTCCGTGACGGGATAGCCCAGGCCGCGCTCGTAGCCGCGGGCCTTCCAGGCCGTGCCGATCGCGCCCGTCTCCTTCACGGCGTGCGCGCCGCTGCGGGGGGACCAGAGGATCTTCCACTGTGCGCCGTTGGGGGCGCGGAAGCTCTGGTACACGCCCCCGCCGGGAAGTCCGCCGCGCTCGGGCGTCACCGGGGTGCCGATCACAGCCGCACCGCCCAGGGCGTTGTACCGGGCGCGGATGCCGCCCGTGACGGGGTAGTTGGCGGCGGCCGCGCCCGTGGGCGGCTTGGACTGCGGCGCCACCGGGCCACCCGTCACGCTGGTGCGGGTGTCGGCGGGTGCCCGGCCGGCGGGGTAGCCGTACGAGGTCACCGTGCCGACCAGTCGCCAGCCCTGACCGGTGCGGCCCAGGCTGCCGTCCACGTAGGTGAGTCCGATGCCCACCACCTCCATGCGAGGATCCGTGAGCACCTTGTTGTGCGCGGGCGAGCCCTTCCACCAGGTGGTGAGCTCCGTGACGTTGTTCTGCCAGGACAGGGCGTGGATCTCCCCCGCGGCGTCGTAGCCGGCGGCCCGGGAGTCGGTGAGGAAGGTGTTGGTGTGGCTGATGACTTCCTGGTTCACCAGCCGGTTGGACTGGCCCTGGGCGATCCCGGACAGGGACGGGGAGTACTTCACGGGCTTGAGACCGCGGGCGGCCCGGTGGCTGTTGATCTGCCCGAGCATCTTCTGGGCGTCCGCGTTCCGGGTGCCGGAGGACACGGAGACGATGTCCGAGGAAGAGGCGTTGGCCGCGGGTGCGGTGAACAGCCCGCCGGCGAGGACCGCGGCGGCCGCCGCGGTGGATGCCGTGAGCGCCGTGACGGCACGCTGGAAAGAGTACTGCCCGGTGCGGACAGCGAGGTGGCGAGGAGGCATGTGGCGTCGTTTCGTCTTCGGGCGCGCAGGGATCCCGCCGCGGGATGCGGCGGGGCGGTGCACGCTGCGGGGACAGCTCGCGTCGGCAGGCGCCGACTGGTGCCGCTCATGCCCCGTGAGTGGCATGTCCGGCGTGGGCCCGGAAACGGAGGGAAGACCCGCGGGCCACGGTACCCCGGCGGGGCATGCTCGGGTGCGACCCGTCACATGTTACGCAATCGTTACGTGACGGCTCCGGTGGCTGCCGCATGGCTGCTCGGTGTCAGACGCGAGTCGATCCGCACGTCACGTCCAGTGCGGGGATGGACGAACTCGACGGAGCGGGCGATCAGCTGCAGGGGGTTCTCCGGGTCTTCCACGTCGAAGTCCTCGCGCGGCTCGGGGTAGAGCCTGTCTCCGCGCAGCGGCAGCCCGAGCGAGGTCATGTGCACGCGGATCTGGTGGGTGCGCCCGGTCAGCGGGGCGATCTCGTACAGCCCCCACGTGCCGTCCGCGTCCGTGAAGGTCTCCACGCGGCGGACGTCCGTGACCGCGTTGACCTCCCCGGGCTCCTCGAACGCCTGCACCACGCCCTGGATCTTGCGGATCCGTGACTCCACGCGCACGGTCTGCTCCCCCACACGCTCGTTCACCCCCGCCACGGCCCAGTACGTCTTGCGCACCGTGCGCTCCTGGAACATGCGGTGGAACGCGCCGCGGTCCTCGGCGCGCTTGCACAGCAGCAGCACCCCGCCTGTGGAGCGGTCCAGGCGGTGCAGCGCGGAGATCTCGTCGTTGCCGAACTGGCACCGGGCGGCCACCACCACCGAACGGCGCACGTTCTCCCCCTTGGGTGTGCTGCACAGCCCGTGGGGCTTGTCCACGGCCACGATCCACTCGTCCTCGTGGAGCACGTCCAGCGTGACGGGCGGGGCGTCCTCGTCCGGCACCGGGCGGTGGAACCACACGGACACCCCGGGTTCGTAGGGCGTTTCCGGGGTCACGACGACGCCGCCGTCCCCGACCACGCGGCCGGCCGCCACCTGCTCGGCGAACCACGCGGCGTCGTCGGGAAAACGGTCCCGGACGTAGGCCACCGCGGTGGCGGGCAGACCGGGGAGGGAGTCGAGAACGGGGTCCGGGGCGCCCGGGCCGGGCATCCGCACCCGGGTGGGGCCCACACCGCGAACGGTGGGCAGCGGAGGGGTCACGCGGCGCCTCACTGCGTGTCCGCCCCGGCCGATACCATGGCGAGGAACCTAACACACCACCGTGAGGCGGGACCGTGAGCGAGAACAGCACCCCGGAGCGCGTCGTGCTCCTGGACGAGCAGCACCAGCCGGCCGGGACCGCCCTGAAGTCCGAGGTCCACACCGAGGCCACTCCCTTGCACCTGGCGTTCTCGTGCCACGTGCTCAACCCGGACGGTCAGGTGCTCGTGACACGCCGCGCGCTGAGCAAGCGCACGTGGCCCGGTGTGTGGTCCAACAGCTTCTGCGGGCACCCGGGGCCGGACGAGTCCTTCGAGGACGCGATCGCCCGCCGCGCCCGCCAGGAGCTGGGCCTGGAGATCCGCAACCTCACCGTGGTGGTCCCCGAGTTCCAGTACCGCGCCACGGACGCCACCGGCGTGGTGGAGAACGAGTTCTGCCCCGTGTTCGTGGCGGTCACGGACACCGACCCGCGACCCGCGGAGTCGGAGGTGGCCGAGTACGCCTGGACCGCACCGCAGGACCTGATCGCCGCGGTGGAGTCCGCCCCCTACGCGTTCAGCCCGTGGCTCGGGGACCAGGTGCGGGAGGCCGCGCTGCGGGAGGCGCTGGGCTGACGGAGGCTCGCGGCCCGCGGGAGGGCGCCCAGCTGGCCCCCCCCTGCGAACCAGGTGGCGGCTCACCGCTGACAGCCCGCTGCCGCGGCTGGTCCCCTGCCGCTCCCCGGTAGGCTTCTGCCACACCCCGCCACGTCCCGCAGGAGCCCCGCGATGCCCGAGTCCCCCGCCCACCGCGCCGCCACGGCCGCCCGTTCCGTGGACCGGCTGTTCGGCTCCCGCGCGTTCCGCGTGCCGGGCACGTACCTGGGCGCCGTCGCGTTCCCGCACCCGCGCCGCGGCCCGTGGCACTACTGGTGGCAGGCGCACCTGCTGGAGGCGTTCGTGGACGCCGCCGCCCGCGAGCGCGCCTCCGGTCACCACGACGACGCCGCCCGCTCCCGGTCCCGCGCGCACCAGCTGCAGCGGGGCATCGCCGTGCACAGCGGCGGCCGGGTGACCAACAACGTGTTCTTCGACGACATGGCATGGCTGTCCCTCGCCCTGGGCCGGCTGCGCCACGAGGACGTCGCGGCCACGGGCCGCACCACGCGCACGGTGCAGGACGACGGGGTGGCGCTGGCCAAGCGGCTCGAGTCCGGGTGCGATGCGAACCTGGGCGGTGGCGCATGGTGGAACATGACCCGCGACTACAAGAACACCGCCTCCACGGCTCCGGTGGCCCTCACGTTCCTGCGGATGCACCGGGTGGACGAGGCCCGTGCGCTGCTCACGTGGCTCTTCAACACCCTCTTCGACGCCGAGCGCGGCGTGTTCCTGGACGGCATCCGCATGGTCGCCGCCGGCTCCGGCTCGGAGATCACGGCGGTGGACCCGCACGTCTACACCTACAACAGCGGCCCCGTGCTGGGCGCCGCGCTCGAACTGGCCCGCGTGACGGACGACGCCGCCGAGCGCGAGCGCTGGCTCTCCCGCGCCTCCCAGCTCGTGCAGGGGGCGGCGCAGCAGTTCACGGTCCCCGGCCCGCACGGCGCACCCGTGCTCACGGGCCAGGGCGGTGGGGATGCCGGGCTGTTCACGGGGATCCTGGCGCGCTATTTGGGCGAAGCGGCGTCGTCGTCCGAGCTGGATGCCGAGGCACGCGGCACGGCGAAGGCGCTGGTGTGCGACACCGCGGACGCCCTGTGGGATGGGCGGCGCGAGTTCGACCCGGACGAGGACTTCTCGAATCCTGGCGCGAGCCGCGGCGAGACCGTGGCGGTGTTCTCCCCGGAGCCGTCCCAGCACGCGAACCAGGCGCAGCGCACCGGCGCGCCCGTGGAGCTGAGCACCCAGGTGCAGGCGTGGACCGTGCTGGAGGCGGCCGCACGTTCGGCTGACCGCTGAACCGGGCCCGCCACGCGGGAGGACTCTGGCCCGCAGGGGTGTGGCGGGGGTAGAAACGAGGCATGAGCTCAGTACGCACCCCGGACCCAAACCCTGGTTGGCTCAGCGAGGAGGACCTCAACCGAGCCCGCGCCACGCTGCCCATCGTGTACGTCCAGGCCATTCCCGTGCGCCTGGACCCGCTGGGCTGCCTGTCCGAGATCGGGCTGCTGCTCACCGCCAACGACGAAGGCCGGATGGTCCGCACGTTCGTCTCCGGGCGCGTGATGTACCGGGAGACCGTGCGCGCCGCGCTGCTGCGCCATCTGGAGAAGGACCTGGGCCCGCTGGCCATGCCGCAGATGCCCTCCACCACCGTGCCGTTCGCGGTGTCCGAGTTCTTCCCGTCCCCGTCCGAGACCGGGCTGACCGACGACCGCCAGCACGCCGTGGCCCTGAGCTACATCGTCCCCGTGCGCGGCGAGTGCGAACCCCGCCAGGACGCGCTGCAGCTGTCCTGGATGACCCCGGACGAGGCGCTGTCCCTGGACGTCCAGGAGGAGTTCGAGGGCGGGCGCGAGGACCTCATCCGCCAGGCCATCGCCCACGCCGGCTGGGGCCGCTGAGCGTTTCCGCCGTCCTGGAGGGACGGCAATGTCATGCCAGGGCCGTGACCTGCTCCGGGTGCCTGGCGCTCAGCGCCCGGTCGAAAGTGGCGAGTCTCGCCCCCGCGTGGCTGGCCAGCATGACGAGGTACTCATCCGTGACCTGACGGTGGCCGGTGGGCGTTGCGAGCTGCACGCCCAGATAGGACGGCGAATCCGCCAGGAAGTCGATTCTCGGGTGGTCGTGGAGCGCGGCCAGAACCTGCTCCACGGCCTCACCTCGCTCCCCCAGACGCAGAAGCATGCGTACGAGCGCGCCCTCAACCACCGAGCACAGCAGCAACCGCTCCTGGTCCTGGAACCACGTACGCGCCTGGTGGTGGTGTTCGTGCTCCGTCACGACCAGCGCGATGACCACGTTGGCGTCGAGAAGATGTGGTCTCACTCCTCGTCCAGCAGCTCACGGACATCTGCGTCCGTGAGAGTCCGGGCCAGCGAGAGGGAGGGAAGCCCCGTCACGGGATCCACCGAGACCGTCACTGGCTCGTTCCTCTCCGCGAGACCTCTCACCACGAGGTCCGCCAGCACGGCGGACAACGACTGCCCCTGCTGGTCCGCGAGGTCCCGGGCCCTCCGGTGGACGGCCGGAGGAAGGTCTACGGTAGTGCGCATGAATTGCATCATAGATGATGCAGCGCTAATGCGGCAGCGGAGGCCAGGGCGGAACGGCCCAGTTGCCGGGCGTCACCCGGAGGCTCCGCCGGGAACCTCCGGAACAGTTCAACCGCCGGACCCGGCACAATGGTCGGGTGCCCATCTCAGATCCCACACCCCCGTTCAGCTTCGAGCTCCACACCCGGCTGCGTGACAGCCCCTCCCTTCCCGAGGAGCGGGTGGGCGAGAACGGCGGACAGTTCCAGGCCCGCACGGGCACCATCACCACGCCGCACGGGCAGATCCAGACGCCCGCGTTCATCCCCGTGGCCACCCAGGCCGCCATGAAGGCCGTGCTGCCGGAGTCGATGGCGGCGGAGGGTGCCCAGGCCATGCTGGCCAACGCGTACCACCTTTTCCTCGAGCCCGGGGACGACGTCCTGGACGAGGCCGGTGGGCTGGGCACGTTCATGAACTGGCCCGGGCCCACGTTCACGGACTCCGGCGGGTTCCAGGTGATGTCCCTGGGGTCGGGGCTGGGCAAGGTGATCGACATGTCCACCGTGGCCAACCCCCTGGGGGACTCCCAGATGGCGCCCGGCCAGAAGCGCATGGCGCGCGTGGACGACGACGGCGTGTGGTTCCGTTCCTACCTCAACGGGGACTTGCACCGGTTCACCCCGGAGGTCTCCATGCGGGTGCAGCACAACATCGGCGCGGACATCATGTTCGCGTTCGACGAGCTCACCACCCTCCACAACACCCGCGAGTACCAGGAGACCGCTCTGGAGCGCACCCGCAAGTGGGCGCTGCGCTGCGTCGCGGAGCACCGCCGGCTCACGGAGGAGCGGGCCCACAAGCCCTACCAGGCGCTGTTCGGCGTGATCCAGGGCGCCCAGTACGAGGACCTGCGGCGGAAGGCGTGCCGGGACCTGTCGGAGATGGGTTTCGACGGCTTCGGCATCGGCGGCGCGCTGGAGAAGTCGCAGCTGGGCACGATCGTGCGCTGGTGCACCGAGGAGCTGCCGGAGAACACCCCCAAGCACCTGCTGGGCATCTCCGAGCCGGACGACATCTTCACCGCGATCGACAACGGCGTGGACACCTTCGACTGCGTCTCCCCCACCCGCGTGGCCCGCTCCTCCGCGGTGTACACCCCCACCGGCCGGGTCAACCTCACGAACATCCGCTTCAAGAGGGACTTCACGCCCATCTCGGACACGTGCCCCTGCTACACGTGCACGCACTACACCCGCGCGTACCTGCGGCACCTGTTCAAGTCCAAGGAGCGCAACGCCGCCACCCTGGCGTCCATCCACAACGAGCGCTTCGTCCTGGACCTCGTGGCCGGCGCCCGCGCCGCGATCGAGGCGGACACCTACTTCGAGTACCGGGACGAGTTCCTGGGCACCTACTACGGCACCGTCCAGCCCACCGCCTGACGACGACGCCGCGGGGCCGGCTCCGGTGATCCACTCGCGGTGGCGCATCCGCCTGTACGGCGCTGAGGCGGGTGCGCCCGGACCTGGCACGACCTTCCCTCGCGTTAGACTGCCGTGAACTTCTTCAACCCGCCGGGAGTCCTCTGCACGCGGATCCACGGCCCCGGTGGGTCCACCCGGTCCTCTGCCGCAACAGGCGGGGGTTCAGGGATCCGCAGGTTCGAGGGCCCCACGTGTTGAGCGAGACCAGGCGCATCCCGGCCACGGGACCGCTCTGCCGCCCCGCGCGCACGGTGACCCGGGCCGCGCGAGCCAGCGGCAGCGGCGTCGTCGTTCTCGCGGAGACCGAGCAACGGGGCGCCCGAGCATGAGCGCGCAGCCCGACTTCACCGTCCCCGGCGTGCTGCACCGCGTGAGCGCGTGCGCCGGGATGATCCTGGCACCGAACCCCGGGCCCATGACCCTGGACGGCACCAACACCTGGATCCTCTCCGCGCCCGGCACCGGACCCGAGCACCCGGACTACGGCCAGCACCCGTCCGCTCAGGGACGGGGTGAGTGGCCGGGACCAGACGTCGTCGTCGTGGACCCGGGGCCCCTGGACGAGGACCATCTGCAGGCCGTGGCCGCCACCGGCAGGGTGGTGCTGATCCTGGTGACGCACCGCCACGGGGACCACACGGACGGCATCGACCGCCTGCACGAGATCACCGGCGCCCCCGTGCGCGCCGCCCTGCCCGAGTTCTGCCGGGACAGCGGCGAGCCCCTGCGGGACGGGGACTGCGTGCTGGCCGCGGGCGTGAGCATCCGCGTGCTGGCCACCCCGGGCCACACCTCGGACTCCGTCTCGCTCCTGCTGCACCACGACGAGCCGGAGACCATCCTCACCGGCGACACCGTCCTGGGCCGCGGCACCACCATGATCGACCACCCGGACGGCACCCTGGACGACTACCTGCACACCCTCGAACGGCTCGGCAAGCGCTCGGGTGCCATGGGCCTGCCCGCCCACGGCGCACCGCTGCCGGACCTGCAGGACGTGTGCGACGAGCTCGCGGAGCACCGCCTGGAGCGGCTGGAGCAGGTGCGCGGCGTCGTCGCCGAGCTGGGGGACTCCGCGAGCGTGGAGACCGTCACGGACGCCGTCTACGCGGACGTCCCCGCCGGGGTGCGCCGCGCGGCCGAGCACTCGATCGCCGCCCAGCTCGCCTACCTGAACCGCTGAGCGCAGCGCACGACGACGCCGCACGCGCCGTTCCCTGGGGCGCTCAGCCCTGCAGCGGGACGGGCTCCGAGTAGCTGGGCTCGCGGCGCTTGACCCACGCGATCGCGGCGTAGGTGACCGGCATGATCACCACCTCCACGAGGCACTTGTAGACGTAGCCCACGAGCACGTAGTTGAGGAACCCGGACCACGAGTTGATGCCGATGATGGGCGCGGCGATCGTGCAGAAGATGACCGTGTCCACCAGCTCGCCCACCATGGTGGAGGAGATCAGCCGCGCCCACAGGTGCTTCTCCTGGGTGCGCTGCTTGACCTTGACCATCACGTACGCGTTGAGCAGCTGGCCCACCAGGTAGCCCAGCAGGGACGCCACCACGATGAGCGGCACGGGCCCCAGCACCGCCTCGAACGCTGCCTGGTTCTCGTAGAACGGGGCCGGGGGCAGGATGATCACGATCCAGAACACCACCGAGGCGAACGCCCCGAAGAAGAACGAGGTGAGGATCGCCTTGCGGGCCGCGCGGAAGCCGTAGACCTCGGAGACCACGTCCCCCAGCACGTAGGCCAGGGGGAACAGGAAGAACCCGCCGTCCGTGATGACCGGACCGAACTGCACACCCTTGGTGGCGCCGATGTTGGAGAGCACCAGGATCACGCAGTACGCCGCGAGGATCACGTCGAAGTACGTGCGGGGGCGGCGGGCGAAGACCGGCTGCGCGGTGGCTGCCGGGGACGCGGCGCGCGCGGCGGCGTCGGCGGGTGCGGGGTGTGTGG
>NZ_JASDCY010000048.1:0-20213 GCF_030407675.1 Kocuria sp. APC 4018
AGGGGGGGTGTGCCGGGGCCTGGGGGGACAAGAGCCAGGCCCATCCTATGGGGAAGGTCACGAAATGGTGACGATTGGTCCGCGAGTGTCGTCATCTGCTGGACCGGGACGAGCGGCGGTCCGTACAGCACGACGCCCGGCCCACCGTGCGGTGGACCGGGCGTCGAAGGGGGAGTGTCCGCTGGTTACTTGGACTTCCCGAAGTTCGCGAACCGCTGGTTGAAGCGCTCCACGCGGCCGGCGGAGTCCATGATGCGCTGCTTGCCCGTGTAGAACGGGTGGGACTCGGAGGAGATCTCGACCTCGATGATCGGGTACTCGTTGCCGTCCTCCCACGTCTCCGTCTTGGAGGAGGTGGCGGTGGAACGAGTCAGGATGACCTTGCCGGAAGCGAGGTCACGGAAGAGAACCGGGTGGTAATCCGGGTGGATGTCAGCCTTCATGGTGTCAACCTTCTGTAGGTGCCTGGATTTTGCCAGGCACGGCGTTGCTCGGACGCGGCGCGCTCGAAAGTGAGCACACCAACCGCCTATGGTACGCCTCCGGCCCACGTCGGTCGATTCGACCCACCAGTGCATACCATCAGGAGAGGAATTCACGGGCAACGAGCTGAGGCGCCCCGCCAGGGCGCAACACCCGGCACCACACCCCGTGCCACCACTCGCAGCGGAGGTCAGTGAATGAGCACGTCACGAGCACACGGAGAGTACAAGGTCCTCGGCGGGAAGCTGGTGGTCGCGGACTTCACCGTCCACGACCACCGGCTGGCCGAGGTCTCCGTCAACGGCGACTTCTTCCTCGAGCCCGACGAGGCGCTCGCGGACATCAACGCCGCCCTCACCGGTCTGCACGAGGACACCGGTCCGCAGGAGATGGCGGCCAGGATCGAGGCGGCGTTGCCGCGCGACGCCGTGCTGTTCGGCTTCGACGCCCGAGCCGTGGTGATTGCCGTGCGCCGTGCACTGGCCAAGGCCACGAGCTGGAGCGACCACGAGTGGCAGGTGATCCCCGCGCAGGTGCGCCCCACTCTGGAGAACCTGGCCCTGGACGAGGTCCTCGCCCGGGAGGTGGGCGCGGGCCACCGTCCCCCCACGCTGCGGTTCTGGGACTGGGACGAGCCCGCCGTGGTGATCGGCTCGTTCCAGTCCGTGCGCAACGAGGTGGACCTGGAGGGCGCCCGGCGGCACGGGGTGCAGGTGGTCCGCCGCGTCTCCGGCGGTGGCGCCATGTTCATGGAGGCGGGCAACTGCATCACGTACTCGCTCTACATCCCCCAGACCCTGGTGGACGGGATGAGCTTCGCGGACTCCTACCCGTTCCTGGACGCGTGGGTCATGCAGGGGTTCGCGGACCTCGGCGTGGAGGCGTTCTACGTGCCCCTCAACGACATCGCCACGCCGCAGGGAAAGATCGGGGGAGCGGCCCAGAAACGCTTCGCCAACGGCGGGATGGTCCACCACGTGACCATGAGCTACGACATCGACGCGGACAAGATGACGGATGTGCTGCGGATCGGCAAGGAGAAGATCTCGGACAAGGGGATCCGATCCGCCAAGAAGCGGGTGGACCCGCTGCGACGCCAGACCGGCATGGCCCGCGGGGATGTCATCTCGGCCCTGACCCGCACGTTCACGGAACGCTACGGGGCCCAGGTTGGTAAGGTCTCAGACAGCGAACTCGCCGCGGCCCGGAATCTCGTCGAGCACAAGTTCGGCACGCAAGAGTGGATCCACAGGGTGCCGTAGCTAGGATGTGCGAAAGCACCCACAGCCCCGCCAGCGCCCCCGCCGGAACGCACCCCGTAGCACGGGTGCCCTGCACCGGATCCCGGTGGGTCTCGCGCGAGTCATGTCCCCCCAGCCTCGGAGAGCACATCGTGTCCACGAATCCGGTCGAGTTCAACGAAGACCAGCCCACCCCCCGCAAGAAGCACACCGGACGCAACATCCTCCTGGTGCTGCTTGGCATCGTGCTGGTGATCGGAGTGGTGGCGGGTTTCTTCGTGTGGAACCTCGCCCGCAACTTCGACAACGGCGCGCAGAACCTCGAGTCGGCGTTTCCCGAGGAGTCCAGCCGCCCCGCCAAGGGCTCCTCCGAGGATGCAGGCACCACCGTGCTGCTGCTCGGCTCCGACAAGCGCCCCGAGGGCCAGGACCCTACCGTCACGGGCTCCCGCGCGGACTCCATCATGCTGCTCCACATCCCGGAGGACGGCGGCGAGATGTACGTGATGTCCATCATGCGCGACACCTGGGTGACCATCCCCGGCCACGGCGAGGCCAAGATCAACTCCGCTCTGGACGTGGGCGGGATGCCCACCATGGTGAGCACGATCGAGGAGAACTTCGACACCCGCGTGGACGAGGTAGCCATGGTGGACTTCGCGGGCTTCGAGGGGCTCACGGACGCCCTGGGTGGCGTGACCGTGGACGTGCCCGTGTCCTTCACCTCCCAGGACGGCCACCAGTTCCAGGAGGGACCCCAGGAGATGAACGGCGAGGAGGCACTCGCCTTCGTGCGTGAGCGCTACGCCTTCCCGGACGGTGACTACCAGCGCGTGCGCAACCAGCGGGCGTACCTGGAGGGGCTGATCAACGAGCTCGTCAGCGCCGGGACGCTGACCAACCCCGTGAAGCTCAACGAGGTGGTCAAGCAGATCTCCCCGTACCTGACGGTCAGCGACGGCATCACGGCCGGATGGATCGCCCAGCAGGCCCCCAAACTGGTGGGGATGACCAGCAGCGACATCCACATGTTCACCGTGCCCAACCAGGGCGTGGGAACGTCCGCGGACGGGCAGTCGATCATCATTGCGGATGAGGCCGCCATGAAGGAGATCGGCAAGTCCATCTCGGACGGCACCCTGGACGACTACGCAAAAAAGGTGGAGCAGTCCGGCCCCTGATTCTTCCGTCCCTCTCGAAAGGGCGTGCGCGCGGTTGGAGTCAGGCTGCGGTCGAAGGAGTGGCTATCGCCCGAGAACCCTGGCGCGAGCTCGCCCGCAACCGCTTCCACGTGGCAACCGCACCACGCGATTCCGGGGGTGCGGTTGCCATGAGCCTCTCAGTACCGCCAACGGAACCGATTTGGGCCGTGCAACGGGCCAAGCCGATCCACCCCTGCAGGGACAAGGTCTTACCCATTCCCGGTCTGCCGGAGAGAACCGCGCCTCTCGACCGACCCACTGGAGCAGCCAGCTCGGCACGAGTGGGGTCACACGTAATGAGGGTTCAGTTCCGTCGCCCGAGTGCGAGGTACTGCCATCCGGCTGCCTCCCAGGTGGCAGGATCCAGCACGTTGCGGCCGTCTAAGATGGTGGGCACCTCGACGAGCGCGGCCACCGCTGCTGGGTCCATCTCCTTGAACTCGCGCCACTCGGTGAGCAGCAGCGTCATCTGGGCACCGGTCACGGCGTCCTCGAGAGAGTCCACATAGTCCAGGCGGGGATATCGCTGGGCGGCGTTCGCGTTCGCCTGGGGATCGTAGAGACGCACATCCGCACCCTGGGAATGCAGACGGGCGGCGATGTCCAGTGCGGGGGAGTCCCTCACGTCGTCGGATTCCGGTTTGAACGCCGCTCCCAGCACGGCGATCTTCGCGCCGTGGAGGGACCCTCCACACTCTTGCGCGACCAGCTGCGTGGTGCGCTCGCGTCGCCGGAGGTTGATGTCGTCCACCTCTGCCAGGAAGCGCACTGACTGGTCCAGGCCCAGCTCCGAGGCCCGCGCGCGCAGGGCGCGAATGTCCTTGGGGAGGCACCCCCCGCCGAATCCAACCCCCGCGTTGAGGAATTTCCTCCCGATGCGATCGTCCAGACCTATGGCGTCCGCGAGGGTGCGGATGTCACCCCCGACGGTCTCCGTGATCTCGGAGAGCGCGTTGATGAAGCTGATCTTGGTGGCCAGGAAGCTGTTGGCCGCCACCTTCACGAGTTCCGCAGTCTGGTAGTCGGTCACGATGAACGGTGTGTCCACGGCTAGCTGCTGGGCATAGACCTCCCGCAGGACAGCCTCGGCGCGCTCAGCTCCTGGCGTGCGCCGGGCGTCGTCGTTGTGCTCGACCCCCAGGACCATGCGATCGGGGCGCAGCGTGTCCTCCACCGCGTGACCTTCGCGCAGGAACTCGGGGTTCCAGACGAGGTCAACGGTGACGCCGTCACGAGCGGACGAGCGCGCCACGTGCTGAAGGCGCTCGGCGGAGCCCACGGGGACCGTGGACTTTCCGGCAATCACACAGTTGTGGTCGGCCGCGCGTGCGATCTGCTCCACCGCTGCGTCGACGTAGGTCATGTCCGCGGCGTGTCCGTCCCGCTTCTGCGGAGTTCCAACGCCGATGAAGTGAACGTCTCCGAAGCGGCCTGCTTCATCGTAGGAGGTGGTGAACCGCACGGCCCCCGTGGACACGTGCTTGCGCAGCAGTTCCGGCAGACCCGGCTCGTGGAACGGAACGCGTCCCGCGGCCAAGGAGTCAATCTTCGCCTGGTCCAGATCCACGCCCAGCACCTCGTGGCCGAGTTCCGCCATGGCCACGGCGTGCGTGGCCCCCAGGTATCCGGTGCCGATCACTGTCATGCGCATAAGATGATCCTTTCTGAAGAGATGGCGGGCTCAAACCCGGGAATCGCTCTCAGCGATCCGCAGTACTGCTCCGAGCATCTGCCTTTATGGGTATCTGCGAAGGCGCGGCCCCCGCGCAGTGGGGTACCTTGGCCGTTGCCCTCCGGCAAAACACGTGTCGCCGCGCCGCCCGAGGGGGGGAGTCAGATCTTGTCTACCTGGTCAGAACCTGGCCGCATTCTGCGGTTGTGGGGACCAAGGTCTCGATCTGCAGACCTTCCAGCCGTGTCGTGGGGAAAGGTTCGGCTCGTCGCCTCCGGGCGGGTGCCGTAGATCGGCATGATCGTGAACACGCAGTACATCCTTTGCTGGAACCCGTGGACGAGCCGGGACCCGCCGCGAGGTGCCGGTGCCCGTTCTTCCCCTACGTGTGGAGAGTCTATGGGAGCGGCGCGGTCAACCCCGTCAACGCGGGAATGGACGTGTCCCCCTTAGAGGGTACAGATGAACGCGCGAGTAGGAAGGATGCTTAGCCCTCGCTGCAATACACTTTTGTGCATACGAATGCATGTCCCTTCGACGTGGAAACGTCTGCATTTCCCCCCGCGCCGCCGGTGGATGATTCCCAGAATACCCGAGAACGCAATTCGATTGCACAAAACACACTTCACCTGAACAGGCGAGTTCGAGGAGAGAACCAGTGGCATCACCACTCCCGGGATCCATACCCCCCAATGCGCAGATCCCGGTCCTCATCACCTACAGCACCAGCGCAGGCCTCCAGCTGCCGCTGCCCCAGGCGACCATGCGGGAGAGCTTCACAGGACTGCAGATGCTTTCCCACCACATGTTCGAGCCCTCGGCCATCACCCTGGAGGGCTACCAGCACGACTTCACCATCATGCAGATGGGCCCCTCCGCCTTCGAGATCGAGATCCGGGCCTCGGTGTCCCGGTCCGCCCGGCTGCGCGGCCGCACGGCAGCCAAGAACCACCTCAGGACGGCCGCCATCCTGGAGCGCCTCGCGGACATGATGATCAGCATGGGGGAACTGGTGTGCTTCATTGCCAACCACCCGGACATCGAGGTGCGCTACGTGACCGGCTGCTCCGGGCAGTACTACGAGTTCCTCGTGGCCGGCCACGTGGTGCGGGCCATGGAGGCCCGTGCCGTGGAGATCCTGCCCACGCTCCCGCTGCAGGAGTCCATGCGTGCCATCCTGGCAAACCTGAAGCAGCCCGGGGTGGCGTACTGCACGCTGGAGAGACGGATCGCCGGCGTGGACTACATGCGGCGCGTGGTCATTCCGTCCTCGGACCACCTGCGGCGCTTCGCGAACGGCGGCCCGTTCTACCTGACCGCGGAGGACCTCGAGACGGCCCGGGCCCGCGTGGATCCCGCGCGCGCCGAGCAGTGGGAGGTCGTCCCCTCGTCCAAGAACGCCTACGCGGTCTGGGACCTGATCTGAGCCACGTCCGGCGGAAGCCCCGCCGGACGGGCGGCACCCGGGAGGGCGGCGCCGGGCGCGCACCCCGCGGAGCGAGGACACCACACCGCTGACCGGACACCACGCGGAGCGGGGACGACGCCGGACGGGCACCCCCGCGCTCAGCGCACCGTGCGCTTCTGGCGGTTGCCGCGCAGCAGCCGCGCCAGGTGGCGGACCCGGTCCACGTTGGAGGACACCGCCAGGTAGCCGCTGAGGACTCCCACGGTGGACATGCCTCCCACGATCAGGGGCGTGTGATACTTCTTCCACCGCTCGGGGTCCGAGGCGATGATGTGCGCGGTGCCGTTGATGGTCGCGGCAATCACGCCGCCGGCCACCACCTGGTGGCTGATCTTGGCGCCGTTCTTGAACAGCGGTTCCAGCTCGTCGGTGCGCAGGTGGACGTCGAACCCGCCGCGTTCGAGCACCACGATCAGCCGGCGCACGTACTCGGGGACGTCCACCCCCATCTGCACGGCGTCCTCCACCGTGGAGCGCAGCCGGTTGAGCAGCATCTCGGGGGAGAGCCGGTGCATGATGAAGCGCTCTGCGTACGGCTGCACCGAGGAGACCAGGTCGAACTCCGGGTCCAGGCCCGTGCCCATGGACTCCGCGGTGACGAGCATCCGCAGCAGCAGCGCGGACTGCCGGGGCAGCTGGAGCTTGTGGTGGCGCAGCACGGAGATCAGGTCCGCCATGAGCGCCCCCACGCGCACCTCCTGCAGGGGCTTGTTGGCGTAGCGGCGCATCATGACCGCCACGTCCTTCTCGATCTCCCGCTTGGAGACGTCGTGGGTGCCGCTGTCCGTGAGTCCCAGCAGTCCGGTGGCCGCGCGCCGCGGGTTGTCCTGCACCACGCCCAGCAGCAGCGTGATCAGGTGGTCGCGGAACTCCTCGGTGAGGTTGCCCACCATGCCGAAGTCGATGATCGCGATTCGGCCATCCGGTTCCACGAACAGGTTCCCTGGGTGCGGGTCCGCGTGGAAGAAGCCGTCCTCGAACACCATTTTGCAGATGGCGTCCGTGGCCTCCTTGGCCAGCAGGTGCCGGTCGACGCCCTCGGCCTCGAGAGCCGCGTAGTCGTTGATCTTGACGCCGAACATCCGCTCCATCGTGAGCACCCGGGAGGTGCTGGCCTCCCAGAAGATCTCCGGGATGTGGATCTGCGGGTGGCCCGTGAAGTTCTCGGCCATGCGCTGCGAGTTCTTGGCCTCCTGCAGGAAGTCCAGCTCGTCGCGCAGGGAGGTGCTGAACTCCTCCACGATGCCCTCGAGGTCGTAGTCCTGCGCCGCGGTCCAGTAGCGCGAAACCCACTTGGCCATGTCCTGCAGGATCTCCAGGTCCCGGTTGACCTCGTCCGTGACCCCGGGGCGGCGCACCTTCACGATGACCTGGTGCCCCTGGTAGGTGGCCGCGTGGGCCTGGCCGATGGATCCCGTGGCCACCGGCTCAGGGTCCATGTGGGTGAGGATCTCCTCGGCCTGCGAGTCCGGTTCGGCCTCGATCATCGCGCGGATCTGCTCCACGGGGATGGGCGGGGTGTTGTCCTGGAGCTTGAGCAGCTCTTCCGCGTAGCCCGGCGGCAGAAGGTCCGGGCGGGTGGAGGTCAGCTGGCCCAGCTTCACGAACGTGGGGCCCAGCTCCTCCAGCGCCATGCGCAGGTGCTCGGGCTGGGAGTGGATGGTCTGGGGGTCGATGAGCTTCACCCGCGCGAGCGGAGCCCGCCACTGGGGCTTGAGTCCGCCCAGGGCGAAGCCGAAGCCGTGCTTGGTGAGGACCTCGATGATCTGGAGGAACCGTTCGCGGCGGGAAATCATACGGCTGGACGAACCCCTTACAGCGTTCTGTGCAGATAGACGGCCATGAAGCCCGTGGCCAGGGCCACGATCATCACGAGCGTGGTGGCCAGGGGCTCCACGCCGAGCAGCACGATACCCACGACCACCAGGAGGACGGTGAGAGCCAGCAGGGCGGTCACCAGGGGCCTGAGCCCGCGGGCCACGCCGGCCACGGTGGAGCCCGCGGTGTTGCGGGCCGCGGGTGCGGTGCCGGCGGCGTCGTGCTCGGCAACGAGGGCTCCCGCGGTGTCCTGGCCCGTGCGTGTCGACTCGCCCCCGCGCCACCGCGCGGCCAGCGCCCGGGCCCCCGAGGCGGGGGAGCCCGCACCGGTGGCTTCGGGGTGGGCCGCGGTGAAGCCGCGGCGCCACTTCTTGGAGTTGCGTCCGTGATCGGACTCCACGGCCACGTAGGCCGCGGGGACCTCGTACTGCTCGGCCTCGGGCAGCAGCTCGGGGACGTCGTTGGGCAGCTCCGTGAACCACTGCGCGGGCACCTCGGGGGCGCGCGCGGCCTGCAGCGTCATGGACACCTCGAACGAGGAGCCGCGGATGGTGCCCCACACGGCGGTGAGCAGGTCGTGGTCGAAGGCGTGGTTGATGATCGGGATGAACTGCTGGGACATCTGCGTGGAGAGCCGCCCCACCTGCTTGCGCTCGTAGAGCACGTCCACGGTGTCCACGGTGACGCCGTGGGAGTTGCGCACCTTGTTGACCTCCAGCGTGAGGATCACGCGGCCCTCACCGGAGGCGGGCACGATCGAGTGCAGGTACTCGGCGAAGTCCTGCTCGTCAAGCACTTTGATGGAGGAGCCCTGGGGCAGCACGGCGGCCTGCGCAGGCGCGGTGTTCAGGGGGAACAGCAGGTCCGGGGGAGCGATGTCGATCACCGCGCGCGCATCCACCTCCGCCACGCCGTCCTGGCGCAGCAGCTCGGCCTCCAGGTGCAGGGGAACCACGGGCGTGTAGCCGGAGGCGATCACGCGGGAGAGCGGGTGCCAGTACCGGTGCGCGTCCTGCGAGGACAGGTGGGCCACCTTGTTCTCGCCCACGCGCACGGACACGGTGCGCGGGTCGAAGGGGTTGTCCGGCTCCGGCACGAGCGCGGCCATGCCGTTCCACGTCTGCGCGCGACCCGCGGAGAGACCCCCGAACACCCGCATGATCTCGGTGTCGTAGAAGTTCTCGGTGACGACGTCCAAGGACCCTCGGTCGTTGAGCGCGTAATCGGTCATGGTCTCCCTCGCTGTAGCACTGGCGGTTCCTCCGCCGCAGCATCTGCCCTCATGCTATCCGTTGATCCAGGTGCATCGATGTTCATCCACTGGGAGGACATGACCGGTCCTGGCTCAGCGGGACAGGCACATCAGCTGCAGGGTCACCGCGCGCTGGGCGTCGTCGAGCAGCTCGGTGACGATGCGCCGCAGGGCCGCGGGAGCGTCGTCGTGCGCGTCCAGCCAGGTGCGGGCCGCGCGGACCACGGGATGCTGCGCGGCCGCTCCCGCCGAGTCCCCGGCGGGAGTCCCCGCCGCGCCCGACGACGCCGCCTGGGCGTCCACCGCGCGCGGGAACAGCCCGCGGACCATCCGGGTGGCGATCTCCATGGAGTGCCCGGCCCACCACGCGGTGAGCTGCTCGAAGTAGACGTCCTCGTAGCGGCGCAGCACCGTGGGCGCCGCGAGCTGGAAGCCGGCAATGGTGGCGCTGAGCTCGTCGTTGGACAGCGTGCCGGAGACGATCCGCTCCCACGCCTGCTGTTTGGAACGGTCCGAGCGCATGGCCGCGACCGCCTCGAGGTAGCCCAGGTGACCGTCCCGCGTGGGGTCCTGGGCGTGCTCGGACTCCAGCTCGGAGACGGTGCTGTGCCCGGTGGCGGTCACCGCGGTGAGCATGCTCCAGCGCAGCTGCGGCGTGAGCTCCAGACCGGGGACGGTGTGCACACCGCCCAGCCACTCCTGGATGGGCCGGGCGTACTTCCCGTCCCGTGCCGCCTCCCGGGCGAAGGCGCGCGCCAGGATCAGCTGCGCGTCCGAACCGGGCTCCGCGGCCAGCATGGCCTCACCCAGTGCGTCGAGCAGAGCCCGGCGCGCGGCGGTGCGGTGCGTCACGGGCACGTACTGGCCCAGGGCCTGGCGCGCGTGGTCCAGGACCGTGGTGAGGATCGCCGCGTGGGACTCGGTGGTGCACCGGCGGGCCACCATGAGCACGTACTCGCGCGGGCACAGGCGCCCGTCCCGCACCGCGGCCCACAGCTGCGAGTGCGCCACGGCGCGGGCCAGGGAATCGGTGATCTCACCCACGAGCTCCACCAGCCCGGCCAGGGAGGCCGGATCCGGGTGGGCCAGGCAGTAGGTGAGGTCCGTGTCGTTGACCAGCACGACGGCGCCGGTCGGCTCGACCGCGGACGCGGCGGTGGCGGCGCCGCCAGCAACGGTCTGCCCGGCAGCGGCGCCGGTGGCCGACGGTCCGGTCACACCGGTGAGCTCGGTGGGCCGGTCCTCGGCGGGCACGCGCACCTCCGCGCGGGTGGTGTTCTCCACCGACCCCTCGGCGGTGCGGGCGTAGGTGCCCACGGTCAGCACGTGGGGGCGCAGGGGCTCGGCGCGCTGGGTGAGCGTGGCGGGGGAGCCCGCGGCCGCGGCGTCGGCGGTGACCGCCAGCACGGGAACACCCGTGGTGCGCAGCCACTGGTCCGCCCACGCGCGGACGTCGTGGTCGCACGCCTCGTCCAGGACCGCGAGGAAGTCGTCCAGGCTGGTGTTGCCGAAGGCGAAGCGGCGGAAGTAGGCGCGGCACGCGTCCATGAAGGCGTCCTCGCCCACGAAGGCCACCAGCTGCTTGAGCACCGAGGCGCCCTTGGCGTAGGTGATGCCGTCGAAGTTCTGCCGCGCGGCCTCCAGGTCCACGATGTCCGCGACGACCGGGTGCGTGGTGCGCAGCTGGTCCTGCCGGTACGCCCACTCCTTGCGGGCCAGCGCGAACGTGACCCACGCATCCGTGTACTGCGTGGCGTGCACGCACGCGTACGCGCCCATGAACTCCGCGAAGGACTCCTTCAGCCACAGGTCGTCCCACCACTGCATGGTCACCAGGTCCCCGAACCACATGTGGGACATCTCGTGCATCAGCGTGTTCGCGCGGCCCGCGAGCTGGGCGCGCGTGGCACCGGACGGGAACAGGTAGTCCTCCGTGAACGTGACCATTCCCGGGTTCTCCATGGCCCCCAGGTTGTACTCCGGCACGAACGCCTGCTCGTACTTGCCCCACGGGTACGCAAAGCCGAACAGCTGCGGGAAGAAGTCCAGCCCCTGCTTGGTGAGGGTGAACAGCTCCTCGGCGTCCATGTGCCCGGCGAGCGCCCGCCGGCAGTGCAGCGCGAGCGGGACGGTCACGGGCTCGCCGTGGGAATCGGTGCCGCGCCACTCGTCCGTGACCGTGGCGTACGGCCCCGCGAGGATGGTGGTGATGTAGGAGGAGATCCGCAGGGTGGGTGCGAACTCGTGGCTCACGGCCCCCGGAGCCTCGCAGTCCTCGGTGGGCGTGGAGGCCACCAGCTCCCCGTTGGACGCCGCGATCCAGTCCTGCGGGGTGACCACCGTGAACGTGAAGGCGGCCTTGAGGTCAGGCTGCTCGAACACCGCGAACACCCGGCGGCAGTCCGCGGGCTCGTACTGGGTGTAGATGTACACCTCGCCGTCCTGCGGGTCGATGTAGCGGTGCAGACCCTCACCCGAGCGCGAGTACAGGGCACGGCCGAGCACCCGCAGCTCGTTCGCCTGACCCAGCTCGGGCAGCCGGATCCGGTCCCCGTCCACCACGTCGTCCACGTCCAGGAGCTCACCGTTGAGCTCCACCTCCGTGACCGTGTCGTGGATGAAGTCGATGAACGTCTCCGCGCCCTCCTCGGCGGTGAACCGCACCGTGACCTCCGAGCCGAAGGTGGTGCTCTCGGGGTTCTGCGCCCCCGAGAGGTCCACCGTGACCCGGTAGTCCTCCACCCGGATCTGCTCGGCACGCGTGGCTGCTTCTTCTCTGGTCAGGCTGGCTCCCATGCCCCCAGTGTAGGCACGGGGCGGTGTCGCCGGTCACACGGCTACACCGCCCGCCCTGTGCGCCTACTTCTCGAAGCGGTAGTTCTTGGGCGCGACCGTGAGGCCGGACTCCGTGACCGTGAGACCGCGGGCGAGGTCCTGCTCCCGGTCCAGGCCCACGGTGAAGCCCGGAGGAACCACCACGTTCTTGTCCAGGATGCAGCGGTGGACCGTGGCGCCCGCACCGATCTGGACGTTCTGCATCAGCACGGACTCGGTCACGCGCGCGTCGTGCTCCACCTTGACCTTGGGGGAGAGCACCGAGGAGCCCACGTGGCCGCCCGTGATGAGCACGCCGGGGGAGACGATGGAGTCGAAGGCCACGCCCGCCTGGCCGTTGGGCCCGCGCACCGTCCTGGCGGGGGGCGCCATGATCTGGTGCGTGTAGATGGGCCAGTCGTAGTTGTAGAGGTTGAACACCGGCAGCGGACGGATCAGGTCCATGTGGGACTCGTAGTACGAGTCCAGGGTGCCCACGTCCCGCCAGTACTGCCGGTCCCGCGCCGTGGAGCCCGGGACGTCGTTGTGCGTGAAGTCGTAGACCACGGCCTCCCCGCGCTGCGAGAAGTACGGCATGATGTCCCCGCCCATGTCGTGGTGGGTGTCCGCCTTCTCGTTGTCCGTGCGCAGCGCCTCCACGAGGGCGTCCCGGTCGAACACGTAGTTGCCCATCGAGGCCAGGAACGAGTCGGGATCGTCCGGCAGGGGAGTGGTGGTGTCCGGCTTCTCCACGAAGCGCGCGATCTTCGCGGGATCGTGCGGGTCCGTCTCGATCACGCCGAAGGACTTCACCATCTCCATGGGCTGGCGCACGGCGGCCACCGTGGCCTTGGCCCCGGACTCGATGTGCTTCTCCACCATGTCCGCGAAGTCCATGCGGTACACGTGGTCCGCTCCCACGACCACCACGATGTCCGGATCGGCGTCGTCGATCAGGTTCATGGACTGGTAGATGGCGTTGGCCGAGCCCAGGAACCAGTCCTTGCCGCGGCGCTGCTGCGCGGGCACGGACGTCACGTAGTTGCCCAGCTGCGTGGACAGCCGCCACGTCTCGGACAGGTGGCGGTCCAGGGAGTGGGACTTGTACTGCGTGAGCACCACGATCTGCAGGTACCCGGAGTTCACCAGGTTGGACAGCGCGAAGTCGATCAGCCGGTAGCCTCCCGCGAACGGAACGGCGGGCTTGGCGCGGTCCTCCGTGAGCGGCATCAGCCGCTTGCCCTCACCGCCGGCCAGCACGATCGCCAGGACCTTCTTCTGTCGTGACATACGTAGCACTCCACTTCCCGAGACGGTCAGGGCCCGCGGGCCGCGACGCGGCGTCGACGTCATCTGGTCTTCCCTGTCATTGTGTCCCACTCCACCTGGGCTGACACAACACCGCCCCGAACTCGCGGCAACTTTTCACCCCCGCCAGGAGCCTGCCGCCCGTCTCCACCGCATCAGCGTCCAGGGCCCGCACGACGACGCCGCCCGCGCCCCTCCCACGCACCACCCCTGCAGGGGTGAGGACCAGCGACGCGTGGTTGCGGACGGGCGTGCAGACCGGCTCCGCGTGCTTCCTGCCGTCGTGGGGGCAGGGCCCAACGACGCAGACCGTCGTCCACCGGACCGTCGCGACGCGGACCCTCGTCACACGGGCCAGGGGGGCGCAGCGCCAGCGCACGCTTCGTACCGCGGCGACCGGGCGGCGCGGCCCGAGGGACGCCTGTGGCGCGCGGAGGCCGTGCAGTACGCTCGCACTGTGCGAGTAGACATCCTGAGCAAAGAATTCCCGCCGGCCATTTACGGGGGAGCGGGGGTGCACGTGGCCGAGCTGTCCCGCGTGCTCGCACCGCTCGTGGACCTCAACGTCCGCTGCTTCGGTGAACCCCGGGAACCGGACTTCCACGGTGCACGGGTCAAGGCCTACCCGGTGCCCACCGAGCTCGGTGACGCGAACGCCGCCGTGCAGACCCTGGGCGTGGACCTCACCATGGTCCAGGACGTTGCCGGGGCCGACCTGGTGCACTCCCACACCTGGTACGCGAACATGGGCGGGCACCTCTCCTCCCTGATGTACGACATCCCGCACGTGCTCTCCGCCCACTCCCTGGAGCCCCTGCGCCCGTGGAAGGCCGAGCAGCTCGGGGGCGGCTACCGCGTGTCCTCGTTCGCGGAGCAGACCTCCTACGAGGCCGCGGCCGCGATCATCGCCGTGTCCGAGGGGATGCGCCAGGACATCCTGCGCTCCTACCCGGCCGTGGACCCCGAGCGCGTGCGCACCGTGCACAACGGCATCGACGTCTCCCAGTGGAACCGGGACGAGGCCACCGACGTCCTGGAGGAGTACGGCATCGACCCCGCCCGGCCTTCCGTGGTCTTCGTGGGCCGCGTGACCCGCCAGAAGGGTGTGCCCTACCTGCTGCGTGCCGCCCTGCAGCTGCCGCCCGAGGTGCAGCTGGTGCTGTGCGCCGGAGCCGCCGACACCCCCGAGCTCGGCGCCGAGGTCAACGCACTGATCGAGCAGCTCAAGAGCGAACGGGACGGCGTGGTGCTCATCGAGAAGATGCTGCCCCGCCGCGAGGTCATCCAGATCCTCTCCCACGCCACCGCCTTCGCGTGCCCGTCCGTGTACGAGCCCCTGGGCATCGTCAACCTCGAGGCCATGGCCTGCGGCGCCGCCGTGGTCGCCTCCGCCACCGGCGGCATCCCCGAGGTCGTCGCCGACGGCCAGACCGGAACCCTGGTCCCCATCGAGCAGGTCACCGACGGCACCGGAACCCCCCTGGACCCCCAGAAGTTCGTGGACGACTTCGCCGCCGCCCTCACGGACATGGTCTCCGACCCCGAGCGCGCTCGCCGCATGGGTGAGGCCGGACGACGCCGCGTGGAGCAGCACTTCTCGTGGGAATCCATTGCCCAGCAGACCCTGGAGGTCTACCGCTCGGTGCTCTGACGCCCACCCCGGCACGGGAGACCCGCACCTCGCGTCCCCCGGCTCGGACCCCGGCACCCTCGGACCGCATGGTCCCTGGGCGCCGGGGTCCGTTCATGTCCGGGACGCAGGGCCCACCGGGCAGCTCGGGGGGGGGGTTCTTCACCCGGCGACAGGTTCGGTGCGTGGGGACTGCCGTGCCAGGACGTCCTGCCCCGCGGGCTCGTCAGCCCATGGCGGGCGCGGAGTCCTGGCCCGGCTGGGCCAGAACACCGCTCAACAGGTGCTCGACCGCCTGCACGTAGGCCTCGTGCGTCTGCTTCGGATCCTCTGAGAGGCTCACCTGCACCATGTAGCCCTGGACCAGCCCGATGAAAGCGGGACGGAGGCGGTCGGCCAGCCGATCGGCGTCGTCCTCCACCAGGCCGCGCTCGCTGCGCAGCCACGCGCTCAGGTAGCGGCGCAGGTGGCTGCCCGCCTCCGCGAGGATTCCGCGCGCCGCCACCTGCAGCTCGGGGCGGCGGACCGACTCGCCCCACACCTGCAGGGGCAGACCGGGGAACGTGGCGCCCTCCGGCAGGTCCGTGACCACCATGGCCATGGCGCGCGCCGGGTGGGGGAGCGGGCTCTGGGAGTGCAGGCGGTCCAGAGCCCCCAGCCGGTCGCGCATCACGCCGCGGCTCGCGTCCAGGAAGAGGTCGTCCTTGCCCCGGTAGTAGACGTACACGGCGCCGGCCGAGAGGCCCGACTCCGCGATGATGTCCGCCATGGACACCGCCGAGAAGCCCTTGCGCCCGATGCAGACCAGGGCGGCGTCCTGAATCCGACGCCGCATCTGCTCCTTGTGCTCTTCCGTGACCTTGGGCACGTCCACCTCCAAAAACGAATGATCGTTCTTGACAGCCTAGCCGAGCGGGTCCACACTTTCCAAGAACAATCATTCTTTTTGAAAGGGGTGGGTCATGTCCCACGTCCAGACCCCGCAGCCGCGACGGCGCCCCGACTGGCTCAAGAGCGTCAGAGCGGCCCTGATCGCCTCGGGCGTGGTGGCCGTCGTGCTGCTCGCCTTCGCCTGGCCCACGATGACCTCGACCACCGCGAACCTGCCCGTGGCGATCGTCGGCACGCAGGAGCAGATCGACGCCGTGACCGAGAAGATGCCGGAGAACGTGCTGGACCTGCACCCGGTGGCCCACCGGGAGGACGCCGTCAACGGGATCAGGACCCGCGAGGTGTACGGCGGGATCGTGCTGGGGGAGCAGCCCGAGTTCCTCACGGCCAGCGCGGCGAGCCCCGTGGCGTCACAGATGCTCAGCGGCATGGCCACGACCGTGCAGCGCGGCATCGACCAGCAGGTCATCGAGGGAACCACGGAGGCGCTCGAGAAGGTCAAGGAGGCCGCGACCAAGGGGCCCGCGGGCATGGCGGCACTGAGCCAGCAGGCCCCGCAACAGCAGGCTGGCACTCCGCCCACGGTGACCACCACGGACGTGGTCCCGCTGTCCGAGGACGACCCGAAGGGGAGTGGGCTGGCCATCGCAGGGCTGCCCCTGACCATGGGCGGAATGATCGGCGGCATCCTGATCTCCACGCTGGTGACCGGGGTGCGCAAGCACCTGCTGGCACTGGGGCTGTACGGAGTCATCGGAGGTTTCGTGCTGGCCGCCATCCTGCAGGGGCTGTTCGGAATCCTGCAGGCCAACTTCCTGGCCAACTGGGCCGCCATCGGGCTGGGGATCACCGCCACCGCCTCGGTGATCGTGGGGTTGAGCTCACTCATCGGACGAGCGGGGCTGGCCGTGGGTGCGATCCTCACGATGTTCATCGGCAACCCGATCTCGGCGCTGACCTCACCCAAGGAGTTCATCCTGGCGCCGTTCGGGGAGATCGGGCAGTGGCTGGTGCCGGGCCTGTCCGGAACACTGCTGCGGGATCTCTCGTACTTCCCGGAGGCGAACATCGCCGCTCAGGTGTGGGCACTGATTGCCTGGGTGACTCTGGGGATCGTGCTGACATTCCTGGGCCACCACAGGAACGAGTCGTCGCTCACGGGCAAGGATGGGGCGTCGGAACCGGTGGTGGCTGCGGCCTGAGAGGCACTGGGTCGCCCTCAGGGAAACACTCCGAGGGCGACCGCCGCGAATGGCTGCCCGTCGGTGACTACGCTGACCACGCTGACCACGGTGATCAACCGGGAGCCTGCAGCTGAGCATTGTGCTTCGAGGCGGGCGGCCAGAGCGGGTGGTCTGCGGCCGACGGGACGTGATCGGGCGGACAGAGGATGAACGCAGAGGACGAAGGGGAGTCATCGGGCGACGGTTCCCCTTCGTCCGTTCCGCTGTACTTTACATAATGTACATTATCGGTTGTAAGTGTACGGGGCGGGATGCCAAGGAACGGCACTGTCGCTCAACCCCCATCCAGTGTCGTCCCCGCTCGTGGAATGCAGCACGGCGGACATCTTCATCAGGCCCAGTTCGCCCGTCCTCGTGACAGCGGCGCGCAGCACCACGACGGCCCGCGGGCGTTTGGGCACGGGCGTACTACGCATCGATGCGCAGTACCCCATCACCACGCAACTGGTACAAAACCCCAGAACCACGGAACGGCACACACCGTCGGACGCCTCCGCGCCGCATCATGGATCCAGTGGCGGGCGCTCCCCGTTGACGACCCAGTGGCTCACCGGTCAGTGTGCAGGACCTCAGGACGGGGTCTGCGTCCAGCCGCCCCAAAGCTGTCCGAACAGGCAATTCGAGAGGATCCCACCGTGACCCACTACATGCTCACCGTGTTCCACCCCCAGGGCGCTCAGGCCGCCGACGCGGTCTACCCGTCACCCGAGGCCATGCAGCGCGCCGTGGACGCCGTGGCGCGGTTCAACGCCGAGCTCCAGGAATCAGGTCAGTGGGTGTACGCAGGTGGCCTGACGGCTCCGGAGGCAGCCCACGTTGTGGATGCCACCAGCGCCGGGCAGAGCGAACCCCGCGTGACCCCCGGCCCGATGACGGACACTGGACCGGTCATGGGCGGCTTCTGGGTGCTGCAGAGCGAGAACGAGGCAACAGCCCTGCAGCGTGCGGCCCAGGCGTCTGCTGCGTGCGGGCAGCGCGTGGAGCTCCGAGCCCTCGAGGGGTGAGAAGGGCACGACTCCCCCGTTGTGCCACCCCTCAGAGGGGCGGCGCTACTTCATGTCTTACCTGAGCATTGCAACTTTTTATTCGATTCTCACTGCAGACTTGAAGCAGCGAACGGGCGATAGCATCGAAACCATGGACTCCGAGACGCACCACGGCACGCCCGACCGCTCACTCACCTCTCCCCCGGCATCCCCCGGCCCCGTGACGCACCGCCCGGGTGACCGGTGGCCCGTGTACCTGGCCACCGACCTCCTGCTGGTCGTGGTGTTCGCCGGCATCGGCCGCGCGAGCCACGGCGAGAGCCTTTCGGGGATCCTCCTGACCGCGTGGCCGTTCCTCGTGGGTGCGCTCCTGGGCTGGCTGGCCTGTCGGGGAACCCGCCACCCCGCCGCAGTGATCCCCACGGGCCTCTCGGTGTGGCTGTGCGCCGAGGTGGGCGGCATGGTGCTGCGCACCCTCACCGGCCAGGGCACGGCGTTGCCGTTCGTGGTGGTGAGCCTCGTGACCCTCGCGGTCCTCCTCATCGGCTACCGACTGGTGCTGGCGCTGATCCGTCACCTGCGCTCTCGCTGAGACGGTTCCGCACCCCACCCGCAACCGCCGCCTCGTGAATGCCACGGGCCCCGCTAGGCTGGGACGACCCGTGGAAAGGAACCCCATGTTCACCGCCATCGTTCTGATCAAGACCTCCTCGGACCGCATACCCGAGGTCGCGCAGGAGGTCTCCGACATCCGCGGGGTCTCCGAGGTCTACTCCGTGACCGGCGAGTGGGACCTCATCGCCATGGTGCGGGTGGACCGCCACGAGCAGCTGGCCGACGTCATCGCGGACGAGCTCTCCAAGGTGCCGGGCGTGGTCTCCACCAGCACCAACATCGCCTTCCGCACCTACAGCACCCACGACCTCGACGCCGCGTTCTCCCTCGGCATCGACGACTGAGACCCGACCACACGCGAACGCCGCCCACCCCGTGGAAGGGGTGGGCGGCGTCGTCGTTCCGGGGAGACCGGCTCCCCCGGGCCGCTTTACGCCGCGGCGAAGGCCACCCAGCGTGCCAGGACGTCCCGGGCCGCTCCGGAGTCCACGGACTCCTCGGCCCGGCGCAGCGCAGCCGTGAACCGGTCCATGAACGCCCCGTCGGCCGACTCCTCTGCTGCCACGAGCCCGGCGGCCGCGTTGAGCAGCACGGCGTGACGCACGTGTCCCGGGGCCCCGTCCAGCACGTCGCGCACCACGCCGGCGTTGTAGACGGCGTCCCGGCCCCGCAGGTCCTCCACGGTGGCGCGGGGCATGTCCAGGTCCAGGGGGTCCAGCGAGTGCTCCTGGATCTCGCCGTCGCGCACCTCCCACACGTCAGACGGCGCGGTGACCGTGAGCTCGTCGAGTCCGTCGCCCCCGCGGAACACGAGGGCACGGTCGCCACGGTTGCGGAAGACCCCGGCCATCAGGGGCGCCAGGGCGGCGTCGGCCACCCCGATCGCGGACGACCGCACCCGCGCGGGGTTCGTGAGGGGCCCCAGGAAGTTGAACGCGGTGGCCACGCCCAGGGACTTGCGGGCCGTGGCCGCAAAGCGCATTGAAGGGTGGAAGGTCTGGGCGAAGAGGAAGGTGATGCCCACCTCCGTGGCCGCGCGACGCACCCGGTCCACGGGCATGTCCAGCTGCACCCCCAGCACCTCGAGCACGTCTGCGGAGCCGGACTTGGACGACGACGCCCGGTTGCCGTGCTTGACCACCCGCGCGCCCGCCCCGGCGCACACGAGGGCCGCCATCGTGGAGATGTTGACGCTCGAGAGCCGGTCCCCGCCCGTTCCCACGATGTCCAGGGACGGCCCCGGCACCGAGATGGGGTGGGCACGAGCCACCATGGCGTCGGCCAGCCCGTTGAGCTCGGCGACGCTCTCCCCCTTGGTCCGCAGCGCCATGAGGAAACCCGCGATCACGGCGTCCGGAACCTCCCCCGCCATGATGCGGTCCATGGCCCAGTAGGCCTGGTCCCAGGAGAGGTCCTCGCCCTGGGACAGCGTGGTGAGGAGATCGGGCCACTGGGCGGGCGTCACGGTGCTGCTGGAGGTGGTAGTCACGCCATCGACTCTACCGTCCAGCAGACCGCGCTCCACGGCCCGGAACCCGCCCCGATCAGTGCAGTAGCGCGGTCTGCTGGACGGTAGAGTCGATGGCGTG
>NZ_JASDCY010000049.1:0-20196 GCF_030407675.1 Kocuria sp. APC 4018
GTCGTGCCCGGTGTTGCGCGGGTAACCGGCGCGTGACGCGGGCGTAAAGTGTGAAGTGGAGCACCGCCGCTCCCACCGCACCGTCACGAGAGGGCCCGCATGAGCAAGCAACCGGAGCAGCAGCAGGAGAACGCGATCATCGCGAAGGCAGAGAACGAGGCGGCGAGGCACGCCGAGCAGGACAGCGCGGTGGACGAGGCGCTCAAGAAGGAGCAGCACCGGGTGTCGGTGGTGGAGGACTACGCGGCCGAACTGGACGAGATCTCCGAGCTGGACAGGAAGCTCCACAAGACGACCGGCGCGGGGGATTCCCAGGCCTGGAAGATCGGCTACCCGTACGACGAAAAGCTCTCCCGCAAGGACTACGAGCGCACCAAGCGCGCGCTGCAGATCGAGCTCCTCAAGCTCCAGCTCTGGATCAAGGAGACCGGGCAGAAGCTGCTCATCATCTTCGAGGGGCGCGACGCCGCGGGCAAGGGCGGCGCGATCAAGCGCTTCACGGAGCACCTGAACCCCCGCGGGGCGCGGGTGGTGGCGCTCGAGAAGCCCACGGACATCGAGCAGACGCAGTGGTACTTCCAGCGCTACGTGCAGCACCTGCCCTCCGGTGGGGAGATCGTGCTCATGGACCGCTCCTGGTACAACCGCGCGGGCGTGGAGCGCGTCATGGGCTACTGCACCTCCCAGGAGTACTACGAGTTCATGCGCCAGGCCCCCGAGTTCGAGCGCATGCTCGTGAACTCCGGAACGCACCTGATCAAGTTCTGGTTCTCCGTGACCCGGGCCGAGCAGCTCGCACGGTTCCAGTCCCGCCGCACGGACCCCGTGCGCCAGTGGAAGCTCTCGCCCACGGATGTGGCCTCCCTGGACAAGTGGGACGACTACACCGAGGCGAAAGAAGCCATGTTCTTCTACACGGACACCGGCGACGCGCCCTGGACCGTGATCAAGTCCAACGACAAGAAGCGGGCCCGCCTGGAGGCCATGCGTCACGTCCTGACGCAGTTCGACTACCCCAACAAGGACCGCGCGCTCGTGGGGGACGTGGACTCCAAGATCGTGGGCGGGGCCACGGACTTCACCGACGACAACGGCACCAACCCCGACGGCTTTCCCGTGGTTCGCCCCGGGAAGGACTGACGGGGTGCGGCTGCAACCGGCCGGATGGCCGTAGGATGATCTGCGATGTCTAGAATCTTTGGAACGGACGGCGTCCGCGGTCTCGCGAACGGCCTCCTCACAGCTGAACTGGCCATGGAACTGTCGCAGGCCGCGGCAATCGTCCTGGGACACCGCCACGCACCCGAGGGCAGACGGCCCACCGCGGTGGTGGCACGGGACGGTCGCGCGAGCGGCGAGTTCATCGGCGCCGCCGTCACCGCAGGGCTCGCGAGCTCCGGCGTGGACGTGTACGACGCCGGGGTGCTGCCCACCCCGGCTGCGGCCTACCTTGTGGGCGACATCGACGCCGACTTCGGTGTGATGATCTCCGCGTCCCACAATCCGGCGCCGGACAACGGCATCAAGTTCCTGGCCCACGGGGGCAAGAAGTTGCCGGATGCCGTGGAGGACACCATCCAGCAGGTCTACGAGGCCAAGGACTTCGTGCGCCCCACAGGTGCCGACGTGGGCCGCGTGACACGGCTGTCCGACGCCGAGGACCGCTACATCCTGCACCTGGTGGGAGCCATTCCCCACCGGCTGGACGGGCTCTCGATCGTGCTGGACTGCGCGCACGGCGCGGCGTCTGGGGCGTCCCCGGACGCCTTCCGCGACGCGGGCGCCACGGTGCACGTGATCGGTGCGGAACCGGACGGGCTGAACATCAACGACGGTGTGGGTTCCACCCACCTCGGTCCGCTGAAGCAGGCGGTTCGTGAACTCGGGGCGGACCTCGGCATCGCGCACGACGGCGACGCCGACCGCTGCCTCGCGGTGGACCACACGGGCACGGAGGTGGACGGCGACCAGATCATGTGCATCCTGGCGATTGCCATGAAGGAGGCCGGGCGGCTGAACCAGGACACGCTGGTGGCCACGGTCATGAGCAACCTGGGTCTGCAGCTGGCCCTGGACGAGGCCGGGATCACCCTGGTGCGGGCCTCGGTGGGGGACAGGTACGTCCTGGAGTCCATGGTGGCCAACGGCTACAACCTGGGTGGCGAGCAGTCCGGCCACGTGATCATGGCGGACTACGCCACCACGGGTGACGGTCTGCTCACGGGGCTCATGCTGGCCTCCCGCGTGGCGCAGACGGGCATGCCGCTGCAGGAGCTCGCCACCACCATGACGCGGATGCCGCAGGTGATGATCAACGTGAAGAACGTGGACAAGGCCGCGGCCAAGACCAGTGAGCCGGTCCTCGAGGCCGTGGCCCGCACCGAGGAGCGGCTCGGGGCGGAGGGGCGTGTTCTGCTGCGTCCGTCCGGCACCGAGCCTGTGGTCCGGGTGATGGTGGAGGCCGCCACCCACGACGACGCCCAGCGCGAGGCGGAGCAGCTGGTGGCCGTGGTCGAGGAGCACCTGAGCCTCCAGGGCTGAGCGCCCCGCACGGCGTGTGCCGAGATGAACGAGGGCCCCGCATCCGTCACGGATGCGGGGCCCTCGTTCTCAGAAGGGACGGGTGGGTCAGACGGCGGGACCGGAGTGGCGGCCCTCGGTGCCCGCGGTGCCGGGCTTGGCAGCCAGGGCGTCGCGGATCTCGGTGAGCAGCACGGTGTTGGGATCGGCCGGTTCCGCGGCGGGCTCGATGCCCAGACGGCGGTTGCGGCGCTCGATCATCTTGTTCATGGGCATCACGATGCAGAAGTACACTGCGGCGGCGATGAGCAGGAAGTTGACGACGGCGGTGAGCAGCACACCGAACTTGAGGTCGTTGCCGTTGAGCGTGACCACGGCGAAGTCGTCGAAGTTGGGGGACCCGACGAGGGCGGAGATGGCGGGCATGAGCACGCTCTCCACGAGGGCGTTGACGATCTGGGAGAAGGCCGCGCCGATGATGACGGCAACGGCGAGATCCATCACGTTGCCCTTCATGATGAATTCCTTGAAACCATTGAACATGCCGCTCAGCGTACACACAGGTTTCGGAAAGGAAGAAATCGATAGGTGACAAGCGGTGACCATCACGGTCGCACAACGGTGGGCGGGTGAACCGGGTTCCGACGCGAGGCGGTCAGTTCTTGCGCAGCAGCACCCGTCGGATCTTGTGGTCGTGGTCCTTGGACAGGATCAGGCGGGCCCGCCCCCGGGTGGGGCGCACGTTCTGCTCCAGGTTGGGCTCGTTGATCCGGTGCCAGATGTCCGTGGCCACGTCCCGTGCCTCGTCGTCGGTGAGGTTCGCGTAGCGGTGGAAGTAGGAGTCGGGATCGGCGAACGCCGAGGACCGCAGGGCCTGGAAGCGCTCCACGTACCAGCGCTCGATGTCACTGGTGCGGGCGTCCACGTAGATGCTGAAGTCGAAGAAGTCGCTCAGGGCCAGGGCGGTGCGGTTGCCGCTCTCCAGCTTGGCGGGTGCGAGCACATTGAGGCCCTCCACGATCACGACGTCCGGGCGGGTCACCACCACCTCCTCGTCCGGGAGGATGTCGTAGGTGACGTGGGAGTACTTGGGTGCGCGGACCTCGGCCGCGCCCGACTTGATCTCGGCCACGAAACGCAGCAGCGCTCGCCGGTCGTAGGACTCGGGGAACCCCTTGCGGTCCATCAGCCCTCGGCGCCGCAGCTCGGCGTTGGGGTGGAGGAAGCCGTCGGTGGTGACCAGCTGCACGTTGGGGGTGGAGGGCCACCGGGAGAGCATCTCGCGCAGCAGGCGGGCGGTGGTGGACTTCCCCGCGGCCACGGAGCCGGCGATCCCGATCACGAAGGGTGTTCGTGCGTGGTGCTCACCCAGGAACGAGTTCGTCGCGGCGTTGAGCTGCGTGGAGGACATGTCGTAGAGCGTGAGCAGGCGGGAGAGGGGGAGGTAGACCTCCCGCACCTCGTCCACGTCCAGGCGGTCGCCGAGACCGCGCAGGTTCTCGATCTCCTGCGCGGTGAGGGGGACGTCGATCTCGTGCGAGAGTCTGGACCACGTCTGTCGGTCCAGCTCCACGAAGGGAGAGACGCGCTGGGTGGTGGGCTGGGTGCTCATGCTCGGACCAGTGTAGGCCCGAGGCCGTGGTGCCACGCACATGCGGGATGGCGTTTCCGGTAGAATGCATCTTCATGTGTGGAATTGTGGGATATGTGGGCTCAAAGGGCGTTGACGGTCGGTCGCACGGCGCACTGGACGTCATTCTCGAGGGGCTCCGCCGCCTCGAGTACCGCGGGTACGACTCCGCCGGGGTCGCCGTGATCGCGGATCACGACGTGGAGTACCGCAAGAAGGCGGGCAAGCTCAGCAACCTGATCGGCGAGCTCGAGGCGGATCCTCTGCCCGAGTCCACGATCGGGATCGGGCACACCCGGTGGGCCACCCACGGCGGCCCCTCGGACGTCAACGCGCACCCCCACGTGGTGGACGGCGGCAAGCTCGCCATGATCCATAACGGCATCATCGAGAACTTCAGCGAGATCAAGCGCGAGCTGGCCGCCCAGGGCGAGACCTTCGTGTCCGAGACGGACACCGAGGTGGCCGCCGTGCTGCTGGCCCGCACCTACGACGCGCAGGACCCCGAGCACAAGGACCTCACGGTCGCCATGCAGGACACCTGCCGTCGGCTGGAGGGTGCCTTCACCCTGCTGGCCGTCCACGCGGACGTCCCGGACCGCGTGGTCGCGGCCCGCCGCAACTCCCCGCTCGTGATCGGCCTGGGCGAGCACGAGAACTTCCTGGGCTCGGACGTCTCCGGCTTCATCGACTACACCAAGCGTGCGGTGGAGATGGGCCAGGACCAGATCGTCACCATCACCGCCGAGGACTACGCGATCGTCGACTTCCACGGCAACCCCGCCGAGGGCAAGCCCTTCGACATCGAGTGGGACGCCGCCGCCGCCGAGAAGGACGGCTACCCCTCCTTCATGGAGAAGGAGATCCACGACCAGCCCTCCGCCGTGGCGGACACCCTCCTCGGGCGCCTGGACGAGAACGGCCGTCTCACGCTGGACGAGATCAAGATCGACGAGTCCCTGCTGCGCTCGATCGACAAGATCGTGGTGATCGCGTGCGGCACGGCGGCCTACGCCGGCCAGGTGGCGCGCTACGCCATCGAGCACTGGTGCCGGATCCCCACCGAGGTGGAGCTGGCCCACGAGTTCCGCTACCGCGACCCGATCGTGAACGAGAAGACCCTGGTGGTCGCCGTGTCCCAGTCCGGGGAGACCATGGACACCCTCATGGCGGTGCGCCACGCGCAGGAGCAGGGCGCCAAGGTCGTGGCCATCTGCAACACCAACGGCTCCACGATCCCGCGTGAGGCCGACGCCGTGCTCTACACGCACGCCGGCCCCGAGATCGCCGTGGCCTCCACCAAGGCATTCCTGGCCCAGATCACGGCCGCCTACCTGCTGGGCCTGTACCTCGCACAGCTGCGGGGCAACAAGTTCAAGGACGAGATCGCCACGCTGCTGTCCGAGCTGGAGGCCATGCCGGGGAAGATCCAGCGGGTGCTGGACGAGGTGGAGCCGCAGGTCAAGGAGCTCGCCACGAGCATGAAGGACGCCGAGTCCGTGCTGTTCCTGGGGCGCCACGTGGGCTTCCCTGTGGCCATGGAGGGCGCCCTCAAGCTCAAGGAGATCGCCTACATCCACGCGGAGGGCTTTGCCGCGGGTGAGCTCAAGCACGGGCCCATCGCCCTGATCGACCAGGGCCAGCCCGTCATCGTGATCGTTCCCTCGCCGAACGGGCGGGACTCGCTGCACGCCAAGGTGGTCTCCAACATCCAGGAGATCCGCGCCCGCGGCGCCGAGACCATCGTGATCGCCGAGGAGGGTGACGAGGCCGTGCGCGAGTTCGCCAACCACGTGTTCTACGTCCCCGAGGCCCCCACGCTCATGCAGCCGCTCGTGGCCACGGTGCCCCTGCAGATCTTCGCGTGCGAGCTCGCGGGAGCCAAGGGCTACGACGTGGACCAGCCGCGCAACCTGGCCAAGTCCGTCACGGTCGAGTAGCCGCACCCGGTCCCAGCACACGGCGGGTGGTGCCCCTTTACGGGGGCGCCACCCGCCGTCGTCGTTCCCGGGGTGATGGTCGCGGGCCCGCGCTCCACGGCCGGGGGGCCGCGAGAGCTCCACAGACAAGGATGCGGCGTGTTGACGGCGGCAGCTCGAAGGACGGGCGGCGTGGAGCTGCCGCCGGGGTGCCGGCACGACGACGCCGCGCAGCCGCCGAGCGGAGGCGTCCCGCCCCATGCGTGGGGGTTCCACGGTCCACGGGCCCGCAGCATCCGCGACGTCTGCGGGCCGCCCGTGCGGAACGGGCACGGCGGCGTTCGGCACCTTCAGGGGGTCGGAGCGCGCCGCTAGGCTGGCGGCATGATCGTGGGCACCGGCGTGGACATCGTGGACATCGAGCGTTTCGAGCGGCAGCTCGAGCGCACTCCCCGCTTGCGGGAACGGCTGTTCGTGCCGCACGAGCGGGAGCTCGCCCCGCGGTCCCTCGCGGCGAGGTTCGCCGTCAAGGAGGCTGCGGCCAAGGCGCTGAACGCGCCGCCCGGCATGATCTGGCAGGACTGCTGGGTCACCAACGACCCCCACGGAGCGCCCCGGCTGCACACCACGGGCACCGTGGAACGGGAGCAGCGCGCACGCGGTGTGCAGACCTGGCACGTGAGCATCTCCCACGACGGCGGCATGGCCGTGGCGTTCGTCGTGGCGGAGGGGCAGGGAGGGACGAACCATGATTGACGGATTTTCCGGCGCCGCCGTCCGCGCGGCGGAGCAGCCGCTGCTGGACGAGGGGTGGGGGGACGAGCTGATGCGCCGCGCGGCGCTGGGCCTGGCGCGCGAGTGCGAGCAGCAGCTGCGCGGGCACACCCGCCGGGGCACACTCGCGGGACGCAGGGCCGTGGTGCTCGTGGGCACCGGCAACAACGGCGGGGACGGACTGTGGGCGGGGACGTTCCTGCGTCGTCGCGGGGTGTCGGTGGTGGCCGTGCTCACGGGCTCGCGCGCTCACGAGGCGGGACTGGCGGCCTTCACCCGGGCGGGCGGCGTCGTCATGCGGCTGGCCGGGGACGACCCGCAGGGCAGGGCCGAATCAACCGGAGGCACGGAGGCGGCGGATCCCCTCCACGTGACCGAAGCGGCGGCCCTGCTGCACTCGGTGGACCTCGTGCTGGATGCGGTTCTCGGCACCGGTGCGAGCGGCGGGCTCCGCGGACCGGTCGCGGATCTGGTGCGGGCGTTCGAGGAGCAACGGGACGCGGACGCGCGCGGGGAGCGCAGCGGCCCCCGGGTGGTGGCGTGCGACATCGTCTCGGGCGTCTCGGCGGACACCGGTGAGACGCCGGAGCCCGTGCTGGGTGCGGACGCCACCGTCACGTTCGGGGGCGCGAAGACCGGGCACGTGGTCTCCCCGGGCGAACAGGCCGCCGGATCGCTCACGGTGGTGCCGATCGGCATCGAGGACCAGATGGGCTCTGCGGCGGTGCACCGGCTCGAGGCCCGCGACGTCCTCGCCGCGTGGCCGCGGCCCGGGGCCACCGACACCAAGTACACGCGCGGGGTGCTGGGCGTCGTGGCCGGCGCGCCGAGCTATCCGGGCGCGGCCATCATGTGCACCCAGGCCGCGGTGAATGCCGGCGCGGGCATGGTCCGCTTCCTGGGGGACTCCACGGCGCGCGCCATGGTGCTCGCCCGCAGCCCCGAGGTTGTGTGCTCCGACGACCAGCCGTGGGACGTGCACGTCCAGGCGTGGCTCGCGGGCCCCGGCGTGGTGGGGGACGAGGCCCAGGCGGCCCGTGTCGAGGCCGTGATCGAGGCCGCGGAGCCCGCCGTGCTGGACGCCGGGGCGCTCGACGCCGCCGCCCGCTCGGTCGCGGACGCCCGCCTGGGCCCGCACAAGATCCTCACCCCGCACGCGGGGGAGCTGTCCCAGATCTTCGAGTGGCTGCACGGCTTCGGGCTGTGCGAGTCGGGGGTCGAGCGCACGGCCATCGAGGCAAACCCTCTGCGCTGGGCCAGGGAGGCCGCCCGCCTGACCGGGGCCACCGTGCTGCTCAAGGGCGCCACCACGGTGATCGCCTCACCGGTGGGTGCCACGGGATCCCCGGAGAATTCTGAGTGCCTGTGCCTCAGCGTGGGCGGGGCCAGCCCGTGGCTCGCGACCGCCGGGTCCGGGGACACGCTCGCGGGAATCCTGGGCACCGTGCTCGCCCACGTGGCCGAGCACCCGGATGCCCTGGCGGGTCTGGGACCGTGGGCGTGCGGTGACGGCCGGTGGGCCACGGCCGCTGCGCTGGGAGCCGGGCTGCACGCGCTCGCATCGCGTGCCCACGGGGAGGGCCCCGTGCCCCCGTCCGTGCTCGCCGAGAATGCGCGCACGGTCCTCACGCGTCCCTGAGCAGGCCCCGGAGCGACTAAGGTGGGAGGTTGGCCGAGGGCGGGGGACCCGCGCTCGGCCCCACCACACCTTGAGGAGAACCACATGGAAGTTTGGCCCGGACACCCGTATCCACTGGGCGCCACGTTCGACGGCACGGGGACCAATTTCGCGATCTTCTCCGAGGTCGCGGACCGCGTGGAGCTGTGCCTGTTCGACGAGGACGGCACGGAGACCCGCGTGGAGGTCACCGCCGTGGACAGCTACGTGTGGCACTGCTACCTCCCGGCGGTCCAGCCCGGCCAGCGCTACGGCTACCGCGTGCACGGCCCGTGGGACCCCGCCCAGGGGCTGCGCTGCAACCCCGACAAGCTGCTGCTGGACCCCTACGCCAAGGCCGTGGAAGGCGGGATCGACTGGGACGAGTCCCTGTTCTCCTACAACTTCGGCGACGAGGACTCCGAGAACCACCAGGACTCCGCACCGCACATGATGAAGGCCGTGGTGATCAACCCGTTCTTCGACTGGGAGGGCGACCGCACCCCCCACACGCCCTACCACAAGTCCGTGATCTACGAGGCGCACGTCAAGGGGCTCACGGAGCAGCACCCCGAGGTCCCCGAGGAGCAGCGCGGCACCTACGCGGGGGTCTCCCACCCGTCCGTGATCGCCCACCTCAAGAAGCTGGGCGTCACCGCGGTGGAGCTCATGCCCGTGCACCAGTTCGTGCAGGACTCCACGCTGCTGGAGAAGGACCTGCGCAACTACTGGGGCTACAACACCATCGCGTTCTTCGCCCCGCACAACGAGTACAGCGCCGCCTCCCACCTGGGCAGCCAGGTGCAGGAGTTCAAGGCCATGGTCCGGGCCCTGCACCAGGCGGACATCGAGGTCATCCTGGACGTGGTCTACAACCACACGGCCGAGGGCAACCACATGGGCCCCACGCTGTCCATGAAGGGCATCGACAACAACGCGTACTACCGCACCGTGGACGACGACCACAAGTTCTACATGGACTACACGGGCACGGGGAACTCGCTCAACGTGCGCCACCCGCACTCGTTGCAGCTCATCATGGACTCGCTGCGCTACTGGGTCACCGAGATGCACGTGGACGGCTTCCGCTTCGACCTCGCGGCCACGCTCGCGCGGGAGTTCTACGACGTGGACAAGCTCTCCACGTTCTTCGAGCTCGTGCAGCAGGACCCGATCGTCTCGCAGGTCAAGCTCATCGCGGAGCCCTGGGACATCGGTCCCGGCGGCTACCAGGTGGGCAACTTCCCGCCGCAGTGGACCGAGTGGAACGGCAAGTACCGGGACACCGTGCGCGACTTCTGGCGCGGCGAGCCCGCCACGCTGGGGGAGTTCGCGTCCCGCGTCACCGGCTCCGCGGACCTCTACGAGAACAGTGGCCGCCGCCCGTTCGCCTCCGTGAACTTCGTGACCGCCCACGACGGCTTCACGCTGCGGGACCTGGTCTCCTACAACGAGAAGCACAACGAGGCCAACGGCGAGGACAACAACGACGGCGAGTCCCACAACCGCTCGTGGAACTGCGGCGAGGAGGGCCCCACGGACGACGCCGCGGTGCTGGCCCTGCGCGCCCGCCAGCAGCGCAACTTCCTGGCCACCCTGATGCTCTCCCAGGGCACCCCCATGCTGTTGCACGGGGACGAGCTGGGGCGCACCCAAAAGGGCAACAACAACACGTACTGCCAGGACAACGAGCTCACGTGGATCAACTGGGAGAAGGTGGACGCGCCCCTCGTGGAGTTCACCGCGGCCATCACCCGGCTGCGCCACGAGCACCCCACGTTCCGGCGCTCGCAGTTCTTCGACGGCCGCCCCGTGGACATGGGGGAGCTGGGCGAGGGCGATGCCATGCCGGACATCGCGTGGCTCAACACCGACGGCACGCCCATGGTCCCGGCCGACTGGGACGAGCCCCTGGCCCGCGCCGTGGGCATGTGGCTCAACGGTGAGGGCATCGCGGGCGTGGACATGCGCGGCCGCCGGATCACGGACGACAACTTCATCGTGTACTTCAACTCGAACCCGGAGCCCGTGGACGTGACCCTGCCCCCGGCCGAGTACGGCATGAAGTGGGAGGAGATCCTGGACACCGCCGGCCGGCACTCGGACGGTGACGTGCGGGAGCACTCCAGCGTGCTGCAGATGGACGGCAAGTCCACCGTGCTGCTGCGCGCGTGGGAGGAGCCCGAGGAGGAACCGGACGCCTCGGTGGCCGCGTCCGTGGCGGCGTCGGCGGCGGTGTACGCCGAGACCCCGGACCTGCCCTGACACTGCCCAGGACCGCCGCCCGCTCCGAATCCCCGGGCGGCGACCGGCAGTGAGTGTGCCGAACGCGTCACCCCGTGCGGGGTGGCGCGTTCGTCGTCCCGGGTGCCGGCGTGCCTCGCTCCCGGGGACGGCGTGCCACACGCCGGATGCCGGGGTCCCACGTCCCGGGGATCCCGAGCACCGGGACCCCGGCCCCGGGGTCCTCGGCACTGTGGTTGCGGCGGGGTGCCCCCGACGACGTCGTGGCCATCGGGTCCGGGCAGTCTTGCCCTGGGCGGATGGACTGGCACGAGCGCGCGCACTCCGCGAGACTGGAGGGGTGCTGACTCCCACTTCCACGTACCGCCTCCAGATCACGTCCCAGCAGGACCTCCACCGCGTGGCGGGGCTTGTCCCGTACATCCGGCGCCTCGGGGCGGACTGGGTGTACCTCTCACCGATCCTCCGGGCCACGAGCGGCTCCGACCACGGCTACGACGTGGTGGACCCCACCGAGGTGGACCCCGAGCGCGGTGGTTCCGCGGGTCTCACGGCGCTGTCCGAGGCCGCGCACGCCGCGGGCCTGGGCGTGGTGGTGGACATCGTCCCCAACCACCAGGGCGTGGCCGAGCCGCAGCAGAACCCGTGGTGGTGGTCGCTGCTCGCCGAGGGGCGTGAGAGCCGCTACGCGGACGCGTTCGACGTGGACTGGGAGGCCGGGCACGGCAAGGTGCTGATCCCGGTGCTGGGCGACGGCGACGAGGACCTCTCCGCACTCACCGTCCAGGACGGCACGCTGCGCTACTACGACAACGTCTACCCGCTCGCGGACGGCACCTGGTCCGAGGGCGACGACCCCGCCGAGGTGCACGGGCGCCAGCACTACGAGCTGGTCAACTGGCGCCGGGGGGACTCCGAACTGAACTACCGCCGGTTCTTCACCGTGGCCACGCTGGCCGGCGTGCGCGTGGAGGACCGGGTGGTCTTCGACGAGTCCCACGCGGAGGTCTCCCGCTGGTTCCGCGAGGGCCTCGTGGACGGGCTGCGGATCGACCACCCGGACGGGGTGCGGGACCCGCGTGGCTACCTGGAGATGCTCGGCGACGTCACGGGCGGCGCATGGACCGTGGTGGAGAAGATCCTGGAACCGGGGGAGCACCTGCCTTCGGACTGGCGCTCGGCGGGCACCACGGGCTACGACTCCCTGGGCTGGATCGACCGGGTGCTGACCGATGCCCGGGGCCACTACGAACTCGCCTCGCTGGACACGCAGCTGCGCGGCGGCACACCCGTGCGCTGGGACGAGCTGATCCACGAGACCAAGCGCCGCATGGCGGATCATGGCCTGGCCGCTGAGATCCACCGACTGGTGCGCGAGCTGCCCGAGGACTTCCCGCACGGCGCGGAGGCGTCGTACGACGGGCTGGCGGAGATCGCTGCCAACTTCCCCGTGTACCGCACCTACCTGCCCGAGGGCGCGGAGCACCTCCGTGGGGCCGTGGCCGCGGCACGGGAGCGGCGCGCGGACCTCGACGGCGTGCTCACGGACCTCGCCCGCGTCCTGGGCGCTGATGCCACCCGGGAGGCGGACCTGGCGGAGGTGGCCCGGCGGTTCCAGCAGACCTCCGGAATGATCATGGCCAAGGGCGTGGAGGACACCGCGTTCTACCGCTGGACCCAGCTCACGTCCCTCACGGAGGTGGGCGGCGACCCCTCGGTCTTCTCCCTGACCCCGGAGCAGTTCCACACCGAGGCCGCGCGGCGCCAGCGGGAGTCCCCGGCCACCATGAACGCGCTGACGACCCACGACACCAAGCGCTCCGCTTCGGTCCGCGCGCGGATCACGGTGCTCTCCGAGCTGCCGCGCGTGTGGGCCGAGACCGTCTCCACGCTCGTGGGCCGCGCGGAGGACGCCGGGATCTCGCTCACGGACGGCCCCGCCGTGAACCTCGTGCTGCAGGCCGTGGTGGGTGCGTGGCCCCTGGAGCGGGACCGCGCCGTCGACTACGCGATGAAGGCCGTGCGCGAGGCGTCCGTGTCCACCGCGTGGGTGGACGGGGACGAGGACTTCGAGCGGGAGCTGACCCGCTTCATCGACTTCCTGTTCACGAACCCGCGCGCCCGCGGCGTCGTGGAGGGCTGCGTGGCCCGGGTGAGCGAGCCGGGCTGGGCGAACGCCCTGGCCGCCACCGCCCTGCAGCTGACCCTGCCGGGTGTCCCGGACGTCTACCAGGGCCAGGAGCTGTGGGAACCCTCCCTCGTGGACCCGGACAACCGCCGCCCCGTGGACTTCACCGCGCGCGACGCCATGCTCACCGAGCTCGACGCCGCCGCGCCGGGTTCCGCCGCGGCCACCCCCGCGGTGGACGAGACCGGGGCGGCCCGGATGCTGCTGACCTCCCGCGTCCTGCGGCTGCGCCGCGAGCACCCCGAGCTGTTCGGGGACTACACCCCTCTGGAGACCACGGGTGCGCTCGCGGCGCACGCCCTGGGCTTCGACCGCGGCGGCGCGGCCACCGTGGTCACCCGTTTCCCCGCCACGCTCGCCGCCGAGGGCGGTTTCGCGGACGAGTCCGTGGCCCTGGCCCCCGGCACGTGGCAGGACGTCCTGACACACCGCGAGTTCACGGCCGCCCAGGATGCGCCCGTGGCTCTTGCCGAACTCCTCGACACCTACCCCGTGGCGATCCTGCGCCGGAAGGACAGCTGAACCATGAGCACCGACCACCGCTTCGACGTCTGGGCGCCCCACGCTCGCAAGGTCACCGTCCGCATCGAGGGCGAGGACCACCCCATGGAGGGCCTCGAGGGTCGCCCCGGCTGGTGGACGCTTCCCGCCGCCGACGCCGCCCCGCAGGGCACCGTGCGCTACGGCTACATCCTGACCAAGACCTTCGACGAGGGCACGCCGAAGGAGCGTGAGCAGATCTCGGACGTGCTCCCGGACCCTCGCTCGCGCCGCCAGCCGCAGGGCGTCCACGAGCTCTCGTGCACGTTCGACGCCGACGCCTTCGAGTGGCACGACGCCGATTTCCGCCCCCGCCCGCTGCAGGACTCCGTGCTGTACGAGCTGCACCCCGGAACCTTCACCCCGGAAGGAACGCTGGACGCCGCCATCGGCAGGCTGGACCACCTGGTGGACCTGGGCGTCACCGCGGTAGAGCTGCTGCCCGTCAACGGCTTCAACGGCGAGCACAACTGGGGCTACGACGGCGTCGCGTGGTACACGGTGGCCGAGCCCTACGGCGGGCCCGAGGCCTACCAGCGGTTCGTGGACGCGTGCCACGCCAGGGGTCTGTCCGTGATCCAGGACGTGGTCTACAACCACCTGGGACCCAGCGGGAACTACCTGCCCCTGTTCGCGGACTACTTCAAGCCGGGCGCCTCCAGCTGGGGCGACCTCATCAACCTGGACGGCTGGGGCGCGGACGGGGTGCGCGAGTACATCCTGGACAACGTCACAATGTGGCTGCGCGAGTACCACGTGGACGGCTTCCGCCTGGACGCGGTGCACGCGCTCGCTGACTCGCGCGCCACGCACATTCTGGAGGAGATCGCCGAGCGCGTGGCCGAGGAGTCCGCCCGCACGGGCAAGGACCTGGTGACCATCGCGGAGTCCGACCTCAACGACCCCCGCATGGTTGCCGCCACGAATCGCCACGGCCTGGGCATGGACGCCCAGTGGCTCGACGACGTCCACCACGCCGCGCACACGGCCTTCACGGGCGAGACCCACGGCTACTACGGGGACTTCGCGTCCTTGCACGCCCTCGAGAAGACCATGCACACCGCGTACTTCCACAACGGGACGTACTCCACGTTCCGGGGCCGCTCGCACGGCCGGGAGATCGACGCCGCCGAGCAGCGCCCGTTCCAGTTCGTCACGTTCCTGCAGAACCACGACCAGGTGGGCAACCGCGCGGCCGGTGACCGGATGAACCAGTCCATGAGCGTGGACCGGGCGATCGCCGCCGCCACGTGGCTCATGACCCAGCCCTTCACTCCCATGCTGTTCATGGGGGAGGAGTACGGCGCCAGCACGCCGTGGCAGTTCTTCACCGCGCACCCCGAGCCCGAGCTGGGTGAGGCGGTGGCGAAGGGCCGCAAGGCAGAGTTCGCGCAGATGGACTGGGACCACGCCACCGTGCCGGATCCCCAGGACCCGCAGACGTTCGAGCGCTCCAAGCTCAACTGGTCCGAGGTCCACGAGGGTGACCACGAGCGGATCTACCGGGCCTACCGGGACCTCATCGCTCTGCGCCGGGGCACCCCCGAGCTCACCGACCAGCGCTGGGACACCGTGGCCACCCAGGCCAGCGACGACGAGCAGTGGTTCATGCTCAAGCGGATGAGCGAGCCCGAGTCCGTGCACGGCGTGGTCGTGGCCATCAACCTGGGCGACGAACCCCGCAACCTGCCGCTCATGGGCGGGGACGAGCCTCAGCTGCTGTTCGCCAGCGGCGCGGCCCCCGAGCCGGGCTCCGACGGCACCGTGCGCGTGGCCCCGGAGACCGCCGTGGTGCTGCGCGTCTGAGACCTCCCGCTGGGCAACCGAACCGCACGACGCCGCCTGGCACGCGAACGAGCCCGGCGGCGTCGTGCGCGAAGGGACCCGGGCGGCGTCGTGCGCCGTCATGCGGTGCGGTGTGCGGAGCCGAGCGGTGGCAGACTGGTGCCCATGCTGATCTATGGCGACGACACCGTGTGGACCCCTGCCGAGAACCGCTACGAGACCATGCCGTACCGGCGTGTGGGGGAGTCCGGGCTCAAGCTGCCCGCCGTCTCCCTGGGGCTGTGGCACAACTTCGGGGACGACAAGCCCGTGGCCGGGATGCGCGCCACGCTGCGCCGCGCGTTCGACCTGGGCATCACCCACTTCGACCTGGCCAACAACTACGGCCCGCCCGCGGGCTCGGCGGAGCTCAACTTCGGCCGGATCCTCAAGGAGGACTTCGCGGGGCACCGCCACGAGCTCGTGATCTCCACCAAGGCCGGGTGGGACATGTGGCCCGGCCCGTACGGTGACGTGGGCGGCTCCCGCCAGTACTTGGTCACCTCCCTGGACCAGTCCCTGGAACGCATGGGCCTGGACCACGTGGACGTGTTCTACCACCACCGCCCGGACCCCGAGACGCCCCTTGAGGAGACCATGCGGGCGCTGGACCACATCGTGCGCTCCGGCCGCGCCACGTACGTGGGCGTCTCCTCCTACGGTGCGGACCTCACGCTCGAGGCGCAGCGGATCATGCGCGAGCTGGGCACCCCGCTGGTGATCCACCAGCCCTCCTACTCAATGCTCAACCGCTGGATCGAGCAGCCGAACGAGCGCGCGGGCGGGAAGAACCTGCTGGGCGCGCTGACCGAGACCGGCATGGGCTCCATCTGCTTCACCCCGCTGGCCCAGGGCATGCTCACCGACAAGTACCTCAACGGCGTGCCGGAGGGCTCCCGCGCCGCGGAGAACAAGTCCCTGGACCCGTCCTGGCTCAGCGAGCAGACGCTGGACCAGATCCGTGAGCTCAACACCATGGCACAGGAGCGCGGCCAGACCCTCGCGCAGATGGCGATCGCGTGGACCCTGCGCCCGCAGGACTCCGGGCAGGTCACCTCCGCGCTGGTGGGGGCGTCCTCCGCCCAGCAGATCGAGGACTCCGCCCGTGCCGTGGCCAACCTGGAGTTCTCCGCGGACGAGCTGCGCCGGATCGACGAGCTCGTCACGGATGCCGACGTGAACATCTGGGGTGCGGCCACCGAGTCCAAGCACGCATGACCTCAGCGCAGTACGCGGCGCTGCTGGGACTGTGGATCGCGGGGATCGTGGTCCCCGGCCCGGACATCTTCGTGATCCTGCGCAACGCGTTCCTGTCCTCACGGCGCAGCGCCGTGTTCACCGCCCTGGGCGTGATGGTCGGGAACTTCGCCTGGATCGCGCTGTCCCTCGCGGGCGTCACGGTGTTCATCAGCGACAACCACGTGCTGAAGCTCGCGGTGCAGATCGGCGGTGCCCTGTTCCTGCTGCGCATGGGCTACGGCTCCCTGCGCTCGGGCCTCGACGGCCGGGCGGCCCGGCGGAGCAGCACCCTGGGCCCGGTGGTCCGCGGGCCTCAGGATCCAGGCGGCGCCCACCGGGTCCAGGGCAGTGCCCCCGGGCGCGGTCCGGGCGGCACCGGGTCCGCCGCGCAGCACCCCGTGCCGCACGACGTCGCCGCGGAGCCCGCCCGCACGGGCCTCGCCACGGATCCGCTGCGCGCCGACGACGCCGCGGTCGTCGCGGAGCTCTCCGCCGGTTCCCGCCGCGGCCGGTTCCTGGGCCCGGAGGGTCTCACCCCCTGGCGGGCCCTGGCCCAGGGCACCGTCACGAACCTCGCCAACGCCAAGGCCGTGGTGTTCTTCGTGGCGCTGTTCGGCTCGGTGGTCCCCGCCGGGATCCTGTGGTGGGAGGCCCTCGCGGTGCTGGGGATGATGGTGGCCGTGGGCCTCGCGTGGTTCCTCGCGGTGGCCTGGGCCGGGTCCATCCCCGCCCTGGCCCGCCGGTTCCAGGCCCGCGCCGCCGAGGTCGAGATCGTCTCCGGCGTGGTCTTCGCCCTCGTGGCCGTGGGGCTGCTCGTGGAGGCCCTGCTGACGCTGTGACACCTCGCCGCTGCGCCGGCGACCATCGGAGTCACCGGGCGGGAGGCTGCCCCCTGGCGGCGGAGCAGGCGCTGGGCCGGGCGGCGTCGTCGTCCGCGCACGGGAAGGAACCGGTGGTGAGCCTGGTTACACTGTGAAGTCGGTCGAGTGCGGCGTGGCACGGTGGTGACTCCGTGGCCGCACGAGCGCGCGCGAGACGTGCGCGGCCGTCATCCGCCGAGTCGAGGAGAACCGTGTCCGAACATCCCATCCGCGTGGCCGTTGCCGGTGTGGGCAACTGCGCCACTTCGCTCATCCAGGGCGTGCACTTCTACCGTGACGCCGATCCCTCCGACTCCGTGCCCGGGCTCATGCACGTGCAGTTCGGGGACTACCACGTGCGGGACGTGCAGTTCGTCGCCGCGTTCGACGTGGACGCCGCCAAGGTGGGCCTGGACCTGTCCCAGGCCATCCTGGCCGGTGAGAACAACACGATGGAGATCGCCAAGGTCCCGCCGCTGGACGTGACCGTGGACCGCGGGCCCACCCTGGACGGGCTGGGCCAGTACTACCGCGAGACCATCACGGAGTCCGACGCCGAGCCCGTGGACGTGGCGCAGGTGCTGCGGGAGCGTCAGGTGGACGTCCTCGTGTCCTACCTGCCCGTGGGCTCCGAGGAGGCGGACCGCTTCTACGCGCAGGCCGCGATCGACGCCGGGGTCGCGTTCGTCAACGCCCTGCCCGTGTTCATCGCGGGCACGGACGAGTGGGCGCAGAAGTTCACGGACGCCGGGCTGCCGATCGTGGGCGACGACATCAAGTCCCAGGTGGGCGCCACCATCACCCACCGTGTGCTCGCCAAGCTGCTGGAGGACCGTGGCTACGTGCTGGACCGCACCTACCAGCTCAACGTGGGCGGCAACATGGACTTCAAGAACATGCTGGAGCGCTCCCGGCTGGAGTCCAAGAAGATCTCCAAGACCCAGGCGGTGACCTCCAACGTGCCGCACGAGATGCGTGCCAAGGACGTCCACATCGGCCCGTCCGACTACGTGGGCTGGCTGGACGACCGCAAGTTCGCGTTCGTGCGCCTGGAGGGCCACGGCTTCGGCAACGCCCCCATCTCCCTGGAGTACAAGCTCGAGGTGTGGGACTCGCCGAACTCCGCGGGCGTGATCATCGACGCCATCCGCGCGGCCAAGATCGGTCTGGACCGCGGCATCGGCGGGCCGCTGACCTCGGCGTCCTCCTACTTCATGAAGTCCCCGCCCGAGCAGTTCGACGACGACACCGCCCGCGAGAACGTGGAGAAGTTCATCCGCGGCGAGGTGGAGCGCTGAGCGGAACCGATTCCCCGGGACCGACGACGGCGCCCGGCACCGACCTGCTCGGTGCCAGGCGCCGTCGCACGTCCGGGGTCCGCCTGCCGCGGGACGGACGGGTCAGGGGCGGTCCTGCCCCGCGAGCCCCGCGCGGGAGATGATGTAGTCCACCAGGGGGTCGTAGAGGTGCGGGGCCACGTTGTCGTCCAGGGGCACCACCACGTCCACCTGGTTCTGGGCCTCCGCCACGAAGATCCCGGGGTCGTTGCAGTCGCCCATCGCAATGGTGGGCAGCCCGGCCCGGGACCCGGCCCAGCCGGCCATGCCGTGGTCGGAGACCACGAGGTCCGGCGCCTGCCGACCTTGCTCCGCCAGGTGCTCGAGCACGAGCCGCATGGGGTCGGGGAAGTGGGTGTGGCGCAACCCGCCGTACTGCTCGACCATCACCACGTCCTCGATCTGCCGGACGTCCCCGTCCTCGAAGGGCAGGGCCTCGTCGAAGCGGATCACCCGGGCGCCGGAGGCGCGGGCCACCCGGGCCATGCGGGCGTACACCGGTGCGAGCCCGGAGGGGTGGCCCGTGGCGAAGAGCAGACGCTTGCGGCCCCGCACCGCCCTGCTGAAGATCTCCGCGTACTCGTCCAGTCTGGCCACGCACAGCTGCGCGGAGATGGAGTCCTGGCCGGTGGTGTAGGCGGGGTCGTCGTTGATGCCCACACGGTCCCGCATGAGCTCGAAGACGGAGTCGAAGTCCCACTCCCGGGTCCGCTCGACCCCCATGTGCTGGTGCTGGTCCCCGTCCAGGAACCCCTGGATGTTGCGGAGGTTGGCCTCGCGCGGCGTGGCGACGGCTCCGGTGATCCGGGAGCGGTCCAGGTATCGGGCGAGGGAGTCTCGGCTCAGGTACGCGGTGGTCACAGTCGCGAGTTTAGGCGGTGGGCCCGTCACCCGCACACGCGAGGTACGCGCGGGCGTGCTGCGCGGCGACGTCGTCCCAGGTCAGTTCGCGCGCCCGCCGAGCCGCGGCCTGTGACATCGCTCTCCACGCGGTGGGGTCCGCGGCCGCGCGGTGCAGGGCCTCGGCCCACACGTCCGGGTCCCTGCCGGGCACGAGCCGGCCGGTCTCGCCGTCCCGCACCGCGTAGCGCAGTCCGTCCACGTCCGTGGCGAGCACGGGGGTCCCGCACGCCTGGGCCTCCACGGCCACGAGTCCGAAGGTCTCCGAGGAGGATGGCACGGCCACCGCGTCTACCGAGCCCATGAGCCGGGCGAGCTCGGGGCGCGGCAGGGACCCACGGAGCACGACGTCGCCCGCGACCCCCTCCGCGCGCGCCAGCTCGCGCAGGTGGTCCAGGAACTCCGGCGAACCCGTTCCGGCCAGGACCAGCCGCACCGGGGTCTCCGGATGGGCGCGGCGCAGTCGACCGAGCGCCCGCACGAGCACCTGCTGCCCTTTGAGCGGCTGCATCCGTCCCGCGCACAGCACGGTGAAGGGGACGGGCCGGTCCGCGGATGCACCGG
>NZ_JASDCY010000050.1:0-19964 GCF_030407675.1 Kocuria sp. APC 4018
TACCCCAGCCGAGCGTCTGCGTGATCTACTGACAACCACATAACCATCAGGTGTTGCGAGGACCCCTAGAAACCGCCGGATGGGAGCGGGCGCCGTCGTGGTGCGGGAACCGGGTACGTCAGTCGATGATCGCGTCCACGAACTGCTCGGCGTTGAACGGGGCGAGGTCGTCCGGGCCCTCCCCCAGGCCGATGAGCTTGACGGGCACGCCGAGCCCGCGCTGGATGGCCACCACGATGCCGCCCTTGGCGGTGCCGTCCAGCTTGGTGAGCACGATGCCGGTGATGTCCACCGCCTCGGCGAAGACCCGTGCCTGGGTCATGCCGTTCTGCCCGGTGGTCGCGTCGATGACGAGCAGCACCTCGTCCACCGCGGCGGCCTTCTCGATCACCCGCTTGACCTTGCCGAGCTGGTCCATCAGACCGGCCTTGTTCTGCAGACGGCCGGCGGTGTCCACGAGCACGACGTCGGACTCCTGCTCGATCCCGGCCTTGACGGCGTCGTACGCCACGGAGGCGGGGTCCGCGCCCTCCTGCTCGGAGCGCACCGTGGGCACGCCCACGCGGGCGCCCCACGTCTCGAGCTGGTCCGCGGCGGCGGCGCGGAAGGTGTCCGCGGCGCCGAGCATGACGTCCTTGTCCTCGGCCACGAGCACGCGGGCCAGCTTGCCCACCGTGGTGGTCTTGCCCACGCCGTTGACGCCCACCACGAGCACCACGGCGGGCTTGCCGGGAGCGGACTCCGTGCGCAGGGAACGGTCCAGGGTGGGGTCCACGAGCGCGAGCATCTCCTCGCGCAGCATGGTCTTCAGCTGCGCGGGGTCCTTGGTGCCGTCCACGCGCACGCGCTTCTTGAGGTTCTCCACGAGCTCCAGGGACGCGTCCGTGCCGAGGTCCGCCATGAGCAGCGTGTCCTCGATCTCGTCCCAGGTGTCCTGGTCGATGCGCTCGCGCGAGAGCAGCACGAGCAGGCCCTTGCCGAGAACGTTGTTGGACTTCGCGAGCCGCCCGCGCAGCCGCGCCAGGCGACCGCGCGCGGACTCGGGGCGCTCCAGCGTGCTGACCGGGCGGTCCTCGACCACCTCGCCCTCGTCCAGACCCGGGACGTCGTCGAGGTCGCGGGTGCCCTGGTACCCGCCCTTCGGTGCCTTGGGTTTGCGCAGCAGCAGCACGCCGAACACCACGAGCAGCACCACCACCGCGGCGGCTATCACGATCCACATCAGTTCAGGAGTCATCACCCGTCTAATCTCCCATAAACTGCCAGGCGTGTCCCACCCCACGCCCCGCTCTCCCGGTTCCTCCGGCTCGTCCGGCGACGACGCCGCACGGCACCTCCCGGACCCTTCTCCCCTCCCGCGCGCCCCGGGTCCTGACGCCCCGGCACCGGACGCCTCCGCGCCCGCGGCGCCCACGGGGCAGAAGGTCCCCGAGCCCATCAAGGTCCTGATCGCGGCGGCCTTCGTGATCGCCCTGGGCTACGGCCTCGTGGCCCCGGTGCTGCCCCAGTTCGCGGCGAGTTTCGGCGTGGGCGTGGCCGCGTCCTCCGCGGTGATCAGCGCGTTCGCCCTGTGCCGGCTGGTGTTCGCGCCCGCGAGCGGGGCGGTGGTCAACCGCATCGGCGAGCGCCCCACGTACCTGATCGGGCTGATCGTGGTGGCGCTGTCCTCCGCGGCCACCGCGTTCGCCCAGACCTACTGGCAGCTGCTCGTGTTCCGGGGGCTCGGCGGGATCGGCTCCACCATGTTCACCGTGTCGGCGATGGGGCTGATCGTGCGGCTCGCCCCGCGGCACATGCGTGGGCGGGTCTCCGGCTACTACGCCACGGCGTTCCTGCTGGGCGGGATCCTGGGCCCGGTGCTCGGCGGTTTCCTGGCCGGACTGGGGATGCACGCGCCGTTCCTCATCTATGCGGGCGCCCTGGTCGTGGCGGTGCTCGTGGTGTGGCTGCGGCTCAAGGACGAGACCCTCGGCGCCAAGCGGACCGGTGCCGCCCAGCCACCCATGCGGGTCCGCGACGCGCTCGACGCCGGGGCCTACCGCGCCGCACTCGCCTCCAGCTTCTCCACGGGGTGGACGGCCATGGGCGTGCGCGTGGCCCTGGTGCCGCTGCTCGCGGCCCAGGTGGTGGGCGAGGGACCCGCCGTGGCTGGACTGGCCCTCGCGCTGTTCGCGGTGGGCAATGCCGCCGCGCTCACGGTCACGGGACGCCTGACCGACCGGCTCGGCCGCAAGCCCCTGGTGCTCACGGGTCTGGTGGTGTGCGGGCTCGCGACCATCGGGGTGGGGTTCAGCACCTCCGTGGTGGCGTTCGCGGTGCTGTCTCTGCTCTCGGGCGTCGGTTCCGGAACGCTCAACCCCGGCCAGCAGGCGGCGGTGGCGGACGTGATCGGCCCGGACCGTGCCGGCGGCAAGGTGCTCTCCCGGTACCAGATGTGCGCGGACGCCGGTCAGATCGCGGGCCCGGTCATTGCCGGAGCGCTGGCGGACGCCGCCGGGTTCGGCTGGGCCTTCGGGGTGTCCGGGGCGCTCATGCTGCTGGCGGCGCTCGCGTGGCTGCCGGTGCGGGAGACGCTGCCGGAGACCGCCCTGTCAGAGGCGCGCCGACCCCGTCCGAGCGGGACGGACGGCAAATGACGAGGTCGGGGAAACCGTCCCCGCGCCGCCGTGCGCTGATCCGCTTCCTCGTGATGTTCGTCGTCACCCTGGTGTTGAACGGTGTCCTGAAGGAGCTGCGCAACCGGGGCATCCTCACCACCCCGATGCTGTTTGGACTTCTTGCGGTCGTCCTGCCGGGTGTCTGGGTCCTCCTCCGCTACTGGTGGCTGCCCCGCGTCTCCCGGGCCCGCCCGCAGCACGAGCGGATTGTCACGGAGGCCCGCTGGGCGTCTCCCCTGGCACCCGGGGCCGTGATCGAGCGGCTGCGCGCGGAGTTCGTCGCCCCGGAATTCCGGACGGTCACCACGGAGTCGGCGTTCCACATCGCCACGGGCTCCGACGAGACCTTCCGGTGGCGGGGTGCGGGGTCGATGAAGGGCTGGAAGGCGTTGCCGCTCGCCGTGGACATCGTGCTCACCGCGGCACCGACCGGGTGCGGCATCGTGGCACTGGCCCGGGACGACCTCGGGTGGTACGAGACACCCCCGGAGTTCTTCGTGGAGAACGAAGTTCGGCGCCGCGGCGCGGCCCTCATCCGCCGCGCACGAGCCGTCACCGAGGCCCCAACCACAGACGGCTGACGCGATGGCCGCCAGGGCGACCGGGCGGCGTCGTCTGCGGGGACCGACTAGCGAAGCTCCGAGAGCTGCTGCCCCACCACCAGGCTCACACCGTCCCCGCGCATGGACACTCCGTAGAGGGCGTCCGCGATCTCCATCGTGCGCTTCTGGTGGGTCACGATGATCAGCTGCGAGCTCTCCTTGAGCTGCTCGAAGATGGTGAGCAGCCGGCCCAGGTTGCGGTCGTCCAGGGCGGCCTCCACCTCGTCCATCACGTAGAACGGGGACGGCCGGGCCTTGAAGATGGCCACCAGCAGCGCCAGGGCGGTCAGCGAGCGCTCGCCGCCCGAGAGCAGGGACAGCCGCTTGATCTTCTTTCCCGCGGGGCGCGCTTCCACCTCCACGCCGGAGTTGAGCAGGTCGTCCGGGTCCGTGAGCCGCAGCCGCCCCTCGCCCCCGGGGAACAGCGTGGCGAACACGGACACGAACTGCTCGGCGGTGTCCCGGTAGGCCTCCGCGAAGACCTCCTCCACGTGCTGGTCCACCTGGCGGATGATGTTGCGCAGGTCCGTGCGCGAGTTCTTGACGTCCTCCAGCTGGGTGACCAGGAACCTGTGCCGCTCCTCGAGCGCCGCGAACTCCTCAAGTGCGAGCGGGTTCACCTTCCCCAGCGCCCTGAGCTGCTTCTGGGCCCGCTGCAGCCGGGTCTCCTGCTCCTCCCGTCGGAACGGGGTGCCGGGATCGGTCATGCTGGGCAGGGCGAGCTGCACGGAGCCGCCGGAGTCCTCCGCGGTCTGGGCGGCCTCGATCGCGGCGTCCGCGTCCGGGACCGGCAGGTGGGGACCGTAGTGGTCCACCAGGAAGTCCGGGGTCATCCCGAGTTCCTCGAGAGCGGTGGCCTCCAGACCCTCCAGCCTGGCGCGGCGCTGCGCGAGGTCCAGCTCCGCGCGGTGCAGCTTCCCCGTGAGCTCAGCGAGCTCCGCCCCCACGCGGTCACGCTCGGCGCGCAGCCGCTGGGCGGCCTCGTCCAGCCCGGCGCGGCGCGTCTCGATCTCGTCCCGCTCGGCAGCGGCCTCCCTGGCCGATGCCTCCGCGGACTCCCGAAGGTGCGCGGCAGCGGTCTCGACGGCACGCGCCACCGCGGCCTGCACCCGGCGCCGCTCGGCACGCCGGGCCGCTTCCGCGCGTGCCGCGCGCTCGGAGCGCGCGGCACGTGCCTGGGCCTCCGCCCGGGACACGATGTGACGGTGCTGCTCCTCGAGCCCGCGCAGCGCGAGCCGCGCCTGCGTCTCGGCCTCCCGGGCCGCCTTGGCCCGCGCCTCGGCCCGGTTGCGCTCGGCGGCGGCCTCGAGCTGCTCGCGTTCCAGGCTCTCCTCGTCGCCGGTCTCCACGGCCTCCGCGCGCCGCAACGCCTCGTCCAGCTCGGCGGCGCGCCGGGCGAGCCGTTCCTCGGCGGTCGTGAGCACCTCCCGGCGCCGCGCCAGCTCGGAGTCCGCCGACGACGCCGTGGCCTCCGCCCTGCTCGACGCCGCACCTGCCGCGGCGGCGTCCTTCTGCGCACGCTGCAGGTCCCGGGTGGCCTCGCGCGCCTCCTGGACGGCGGCCGCGCTGTCCTGCTCGGCACTCCGGGCGGCCTCCGCGGCGCGCCGCGCCGCCGTCTCCAGCGCGGTGGTCTCCCCCTCGGCCTGGTCGAGCAGCGCCATGATCTCGAGGTTGCCCGCCGCCTCCGTGGCCCCGCCCTGCACGCGGTGGCCGCCGTAGACGTCCCCGTCCCGGGTGACCACGCGCACGCCGCGACCCGCCTGGCCGAGGGCGCGGGCGGCGTCGAGCATGGTGAGTGCGGCGGAGGCGTCCGGGACCAGGACCGTGGTGGCCAGCTCGGCACGCACGGCGGCCAGCACACGGTCCGCAGCCGCGGCGTCGTCCGTCACCGCGGCGGACAGCACCGCCCGCGCGAGAACGCAGCCGTCGGGCAGCGGGAGCTCCGGGGGCTCGGACGCGTGTGCTTCGTCGGCGACCAGCAGGTGGACCCGCCCGGACCCGGCGTCGGCCAGGTGGGCGAGGATCCGCGCGGCGCCCGTGTGGGAGGCCACCGCGAGCGCGTCGGACCACGGCCCCAGTGCGGCGGCCACCGCGCGCTCCCAGCCGGGGGCCACGCGCACGGAGCGGGGGACGTCCCCGAGCACGGGCACCACGTCCGCCACGGAGGCGGAGCCGTCCGGCTGGCGCAGGGACTGCCGCAGGGTGTCCACGCGCACGGTGTGGGTGTGCAGCTCGCTCGCGCTCTGCTGCCGCCGGGCGTCCGCCGCGCGGGACAGCGCGCGGGCGGCGTCGGCCCTCTCCTCGGCGTCACGGGCGCGCTCGGCGGCCTGCTCGGCCCGGGCCGTCGCGCTCTCGGCGGCCTCCTGCAGGGAGGAGGTCTCCAGACGGGCCCGCTCCGCGCGCTCCACCACGTCCGAGATCTCCCGGCGCACGCGCTCCACGTCCGCCTCAGCCGAGCCCACCCCGGAACGCGCCGCGGTCACGGCGGCCGCGAGCCGCGCCTGACCCGCGCGCCGGTCCGCGGCCTGCCGCACGAGCTCCGCAGAGCGCTTCTCGGCGGCCCGCGCCGCGTCCTCCGCCTCGGCGCGGGACTGCTGGGCACGCTCCAGACCCTGCTGGGCCTCGGTGACCCGCTCGGCCAGCTGCTCTGCCTCCGCGCGGGTGCGCGCGGCCTGCTCCTCCAGGGCGTCCGCGTCCCGTCCCTGCGCGGGGGCCTCCTCGGTGCTGCCCAGCAGCCGACGCCGCTCCTGGGCCAGGGTGGCCAGGGCCCGGTAGCTGTCCCGCACCGTGCTCAGCTCGTACCAGCTCGTGCGCGCCTCGTTCAGTGCCGGAGCGGTGCGGGCGGCAGCCGCCTCCGTCTCCTGCAGCCGACGGGCGAGCTCCGCCGTGGTCCTCTCCAGCTCGTCACGGCGCTCCCGCGCGGCCGCTCCAGCGCCCTCGTCCGCCTCCATCCCCGCGCGGGCCGCCACGACGTCGTCCGCGAGCAGCCGGGCGCGGGCGTCCCGCACGTCGTACTGGATGCGCTGGGCCTTCCGGGCCGTGCGGGCCTGGCGCCCCAGCGGGGTGAGCTGGCGTTCGATCTCACCGGTGAGGTCCTCCAGGCGGTCCAGGTTCTGCTGCACCGACTCCAGCTTGCGCAGGGTCTTCTCCTTGCGGCGGCGGTGCTTGAGGATCCCGGAGGCCTCCTCGATGAACCCGCGGCGGTCCTCCGGGGTGGCCTGCAGGATCCGGTCCAGCTGGCCCTGGCCCACGATCACGTGCATCTCGCGGCCCAGCCCCGAGTCCGAGAGCAGCTCCTGGATGTCCAGCAGGCGGCACGAGCGGCCGTTGATCGCGTACTCGGAGCCGCCCGAGCGGAACAGGGTGCGCGAGATGGTGACCTCGGAGTACTCGATCGGCAGGGCGCCGTCGGCGTTGTCGATGGTCAGGGACACGTGCGCGCGGCCCAGTGCGGAGCGGGCGGAGGTGCCCGCGAAGATGACGTCCTCCATCTTGCCGCCGCGCAGGGACTTGGCGCCCTGCTCCCCCATGACCCACGCGAGGGCGTCCACCACGTTGGACTTGCCGGAGCCGTTGGGACCCACCACGGCCGTGACACCCGGTTCGAAGTGGAACGTGGTGGCGGAGGCGAAGGACTTGAAACCACGCACGGTGAGGGTCTTCAAGTGCACGCGGGGGATCTCCTGGGTCTGGCGGTCGGCTCTTCGGGAGGCCGTGAAGGGGTGGGCCCCGATTCTACCCGGGGTCCGCTCGGACCGATCCGGTGCCGCGGTGCCGCCCGGCGCGGGACCGCATCCAGGCACCGCGGGACGAACGCGGCGCGCACCCCGAGGAACCTGTCAGACAGGACCGCTAGACTGGGCCGGTCCAGCCCGCTTGTTCACCCGAGCGCCGAGGTCCATCACGAACGATCGATTCCTTGACGGTACGGGTGGCGTCTGATCGAAAGCGCCACATTGACCGGTAACTCCACCATCAGAAACCGCAACGCCGCCATCCTGTCGGTGACCAAGACGGAAGCGGACGTGGTGATCCCGTCCACCCGGTTCGATGAGGAGTTGGCCAAGACCTTCACACGGCTGCGCCTTCCCAAGGGTCTGCTGGAGCGGCTCGCGGGCATCAAGGAGCGCCGCGGCTGGGCCCCCGGACGCCACTTCACCGACGGCGCCACCGAGGCCGGCCAGGCCGCCCTGGAGAACTCCGGCATCCGCCCGGAGCAGATCGGACTGTTCATCAACGCGTCCGTCACGCGCGACAACTACGAGCCCGCCGTGGCCGTGGGGATCCACGAGCGCCTGGGCCTGCCCAGCTCCGCCCTGAACTTCGACATGACCAACGCGTGCCTGGGCTTCGTCAACGCCCTCACCGTGGCCTCCTCCATGATCGACGCGGGCGCCATCGAGTACGCCCTCGTGGTGGCCGGCGAGGACCCCTCCCCGTGGCACGAGGCGGCCATCGCACGGCTGAGCGAGGACGACATCACGCGCGAACAGGTGGTCCAGGAGTTCGCAACCCTCACCCTGGGCTGCGGCGCCGCCGCCGCCGTGGTGGGCCCCGCGGACCGCCACCCGGACGGCCACCGGATCGTGGGCTCGGTGACCCGCGCCGGCACCGAGTTCAGCCGCCTGTGCGTCGGTGGCTGGGACGGGATGTTCACGGACGCCACCGGTCTGCTCAACCACGGTGTGGGACTCGTGGTCGAGGCGTGGCTGGATGCGGAGCGCGACGGCTGGGACTGGCGGAACATGGATTCCTACGTGACCCACCAGGTCTCCAACTCCCACACCAACAAGCTCATCGAGGACATGGGGATCGACGCCGCCAAGGTGCCCCTCACGTTCCCGTACTGGGGCAACGTGGCCGCCGCCGCGCTGCCCATGACGCTCGCCCTCGAGTCCGAGCGGTTGGAACCCGGAGCGCGGGTGCTGTGCCTCGGCGTGGGGTCCGGGCTGAACACCACCCTCATGGAGATCGCCTGGTGAGCACCCCGAACCCCCGAGGAGGATCCATGTCCCCGCAGCACCCCGGCGCTGAGCGCCTGCCCTTCACCGAGACCCCCCTGCCGGGGATCGACCCGGCGTGGTCCACGGCGCTCTCCGTGCCCTCGTCCGCGCCCGTGGAACCGGTGGCCGGCCGGAAGCGGCGGTGGCACGTGCTGGACAATCGCGAGCAGATCGAGCGCTCCGGCCGCACGCCCCGGGGCATCGTCCTGGCAGTGCACGGCAACCCCACGTGGTCCTACCTGTGGCGGGACGTGCTGCGCGCCGCGAGCCAGCTGGAACACCCTTGGCGCGTGGTAGCCGTGGACCACCTGGACATGGGCTTCTCCGAGCGCACCGGACTCTTCCGCCGCCTCGAGGACCGTGTCCAGGATCTCGGCGACCTCACCGCCGCTCTGGGGATCGACGATGCCGGACTTCCCGTGGTCACCCTCGCCCACGACTGGGGAGGGCTCATCTCCCAGGGCTGGGCGCAGGAGCACCCCGCGATCCACGCGGCCACCGTGCTGACCAATACTGCGGTGCACCACGACAACGCCGAGCCCATCCCCTCTGCACTGCGTCTCGCCCTGAACAGGGCCGTGCACGAGCCGCTGACCTCCGGGAGCACCGCGTTCCTGGACACCACGCTCGCACTGTGCGATCCCGCGGCGTCCAAGGACGTCAAGCGCGCCTACAAGGCTCCCTACACCTCCCGAGAGCGCCGCGAGGGCATCGCCCACTTCGTGGCGGACATCCCCGCCGCCGAGGACCACCCGTCCCACGCCGCCTACGAGCGGATCGCGGGGCGGATGAGCGCGCGCGAGGTCCCCACGCTGCTGCTGTGGGGCACCGGGGACCCGGTGTTCCAGCAGCGCTACCTGGACGACCTCATGCGCCGCGCCCCGCACGCGGACGTGCACCGCTTCGAGGGCGCCAAGCACCTGCTGCCCGAGGCCCGGGACATCGCCACCCCGCTGTTCACGTGGCTCGAGGAGCGCTTCGGGGACGCCGAGCCCGTCGTCGAGACCCACCGTGAGCAGCGGGCCCGCGGCCGCGCCGCGTTCGTGCCGTTCTTCGCGGAGCTGGACGCGCGGCGTCGTGACGACTCCCCCGCCGTGGTGGACATGGGCCCCGTGGCCACCACCGTGGACGGCTCCGCCCCCGAGCTGGACATCCGGCGCAGTGTGAGCTGGGCGCAGCTCTCCGCCTCCGTGGACCAGCTGGCCGTGGCCCTGCTGCGCACCGGGGTGCGCCCCGGGGACCGCGTGAACCTCATGGTGCCGCCCGGGTCCATGCTCACCACGCTGATCTACGCGTGCCTGCGCATCGGTGCGGTGATCGTGGTGGCGGACCAGGGCCTCGGCCGCCAGGGACTCACCCGGGCGCTGCGCGGCTCCTCGCCCCGCTGGTTCATCGGCATCCGCAAGGCCCTCGTGGGCGCGCGGGCCCTCGGCTGGCCCGGCACGCGGATCGCCGCGGACGCCATGGACCCCGTGTCCAAGAAGCTGCTGGGCGTGGCGCACACCGTGCCCGAGCTGATGGACTCCGTGACCACGGTGTCCCCGGACGAGATCCCCGCCGTGAACCCGGACGCCGAGGCCGCCGTGCTGTTCACCTCCGGTTCCACCGGCCCGGCCAAGGGCGTGGTGTACACGCACCGCCAGATGGCCGGGATGCGCGACACCATCCGTGACACGTACGGCCTGCGTGCCGGCACCGGGCTCGTGGCGGGCTTCGCACCCTTCGCCCTGCTGGGCCCCGCCCTGGGCGCGGCGTCCGTGACGCCGGACATGGACGTCACGAGCCCCAAGACGCTCACCGCGCGGGCGCTGGCGGAAGCCACCATGGCCATCCGCGCGACCGCCGTGTTTGCCTCGCCCGCCGCGATCGCCAACGTGCTCGCCACGGCGGACGAGCTGGCCCCCGCCGAGCGGGACGCCCTCGCGCGCGTGGACCTCATGCTCTCCGCGGGCGCCCCCATCCCGGAGGAGCTGCTGGCCCGGCTGCAGGAGCTCATGCCCGCCGCCGAGCTTCACACGCCCTACGGGATGACCGAGGCGCTGCCGCTCACGGACGTCAGTCTGGGAGTGATCCGCACCGCCCGTGAGGACGCGCAGGCGGGCATGGCCGGTGCCGGCGGCGGCGTGTGCGTGGGCACCCCCGTGGCGGGTGCCGAGCTGGGCGTGCTGCCGCTGCGCGCGGACGGTTCCGTCTCCCCGGAGATCGTCACCACCCCCGGCGTCACCGGCGAGATCGTGGCCCGCGCCCCGCACGCCAAGGACCACTACGACCGGCTCTGGATCACCGAGCGTGCCTCGGACGGGACCCCGGGCTGGCACCGCACGGGCGACGTCGGGCACTTCGACGCCCGTGAGCGGCTCTGGTACGAGGGCCGACTGGCGCACGTGATCACCATGTCCGACGGCCCGGTCTCCTCCGTGGCGGCCGAGCACGCCGCGCAGACCGTCCCCGGGGTCGGCCGCGCCGCCGTGGTGGGCGTGGGTCCTGCTGGGTCCCAGTCCGCGGTGGCGGTCATCGAGACCGATCCCGCCGCGTCCGCACCGGCGCTGGCGTCCCCGGAGCTGACCGAGCGCATCCGGACCACGGTGCACGCCACCACGGGCTTGCCCGTCAGCGCGGTGCTGGTGGTCCCGGAGCACCCCACCGACATCCGTCACAACTCCAAGATCGACCGAGCCGAATTGAGTGACTGGGCCGAGCGCGCCCTGGCCACCGGAAAGCTGAGTTCACTGTGAGCGACGATCCCCGCGACACCCCCGCACAGCCCAGCGGCACCGGGCGCCACCGCGCACCGGCCACCGACGCCGCCCGCCCGGCTGCGGCGCCCCGGCCCACCTCCTCGGCGTCCTCGCCGGCCTCGTCCGAGCCTTCCGCTCGGCCCGATGCCCAGGGTGCTGACGTCTCCGGCTCCGCACAGATCGCGGACCCGGACCGCGGCGGTGCCACGGTGACCCACGGCGAGCTCGACGGCACGGGCCGCACCGTCCTGGTGACGGGCGCGTCCGGAATGCTCGGCGGCGACGTCGCCCGCGTGCTGCTTGCGCACGGCTGGAAGGTGCGCGTGTTCCAGCGCGGTCACGCTCCCGTGGCCGAGCGCGAGGGCGTGGACGAGGTGCTGGGTTCGGTGACCGATCCCGAGGACGTGGCCCGCGCACTGGACGGCGTGGACGACGTCGTGCACCTGGCCGCCAAGGTCTCCTTCACCGGGGACTGGTCCGAGTTCGTGCGCGTCAACGTCACGGGCACGCGCATCCTGCTGTGCCAGGCGCAGAACGCCGGCGTGAAGAACGTGGTGTTCGTGTCCTCCCCCTCCGTGGCCCACACCGGGGTCTCGATCGAGGGAGCGGGCGCGGAGCCCGCTGACCCGGAGAATGCGCGCGGCAACTACGCCCGTTCCAAGGCTGCGGCCGAGCTGCTGGCCCTGAGCATGGACGGGCAGCGGGACCTCAAGGTGGCCGCCGTGCGCCCGCACATCGTGTGGGGCCCCGGGGACACGCAGCTCGTGGAGCGCGTGGCGGACCGTGCGGCCGCCGGGCGCATGCCCAACCTTGACCACGGTGCCGCGATGATCGACACCACGTACATCGACAACGCCTCCGAGGGCATCGTCCGGGCGCTGCAGCGCATCGACCACGTGCACGGCCGGGCCCTGGTGCTCACCAACGGCGAGCCGCGCCCCGTGGGCGAGCTGATCGCCCGGATGTGCCGGGCCACCGGCTCTCCCGCGCCCACGCGCTCGGTGCCGGGCAAGGCGGCGCGCCTCGCGGGCCGCGTGATCGAGACCGTGTGGCCGCACCTGCCCGCCAAGCTGCGCGCGGGCGACGGAGAGCCGCCCATGACCGAGTTCCTCGCCGAGCAGCTCTCCACGGCGCACTGGTTCGACCAGAGCGAGACCCGAAAGCTGCTGGACTGGACTCCGTCCGTGAGCCTGGACGAGGGCTTTGCCCGGTTGGCCGCGTACTACCAGGACCACCCGCGCCCGCAGCGCAACACCGGGTCGGTGTCCCTGGAGCGCGTGGAGGACGTCGCGGACGAGCAGCGCGCCCGCGCCGAGAGCGCCTCGGTGGCCTCTGACAGCGAGAACAGCAACCTGTCCACGGACCTGCAGAGCGTGCGCTCGCTGGAGTGATGTTGTCCTCTCTGAGCGCCACGGTGCCCGCGACCGCACGGTCGCGGGCACCGCTCGTTCCGGGCCGCGGCAGATCCGCCACCGATGGGTCAGGGACGGCCTCACGGGACCGGGACCGCCCACCCCCTGTGGCTCACGGCGGGGGCTACGCTCTGAACCGCCTGGGCCGCCTCTGGCACCGCGAGCACCGGTACGAGGAGCGGTTCGCGAACTGCTCGCGCACGATCACGCCGTCCTCCCCTGCCGCCGCGCAGCGCGGGCAGGGTTGCCCCGCCCGGCCGTAGGCGTTGAGCGAGCGTGAGAAGTACCCGGACTCCCCGTTCACGTTGACGTACAGCGAGTCGAAGCTCGTGCCGCCCGCCGCCAGCGCGCGGCGCATGACCTCCTGGCACGCCGCCACCAGTGCGCGGGTGCGGGGCGCGGTCATCGTCTCGGTGGGTGCGGCCCAGTGCAGCCGGGCGGCCCACAGAGCCTCGTCCGCGTAGATGTTCCCGATCCCGGAGATCAGCCCCTGGTCCAGCAGCGCGCGCTTCAGGCCCGTGCGGCGTCGTCGCAGGGCGGTGTGGAAGGCGTCCACGTCGAAGAGCGGGTCCAGGGGGTCGCGCGCAATGTGCGCGGCGTGCTCCGGCACCGTGCCGTGACCGTCCGTGCTGGGCACGAGCGGATCGAGGAGCATGCCGCCGAAGATCCGCTGGTCCACGAACCGGGCCTGCTCCGGGAGGGCGGCACCGGCGTCGTCGTGGGCCGGAGAGAGGGCGAGGCGGATGCGCTCGTGGCGCGGCTGCGGCTGGTCCGCGGAGGCCACCAGGAGCTGGCCGCTCATGCCCAGGTGCACGAGCAGCGCCTGCGACGGCTCGCTGCCGGGGCGCTCCCGCAGCGGGAGCCACAGGAACTTGCCGCGCCGCTGTGCGGAGTCCACGCTCAACCCGGCCAGGCGCTCCTGGAAGTCCAGGACACCAGCGGTGTGGCGGCGCAGGGAACGGGCGTCGAAGACCTGCACGGACTCGACGGTGCGGCCAACCACCCAGCGCTCGACGCCGCGGCGGACCACCTCGACCTCGGGCAGCTCGGGCACGGTGCGCTCAGCCCTTCGCGGGCAGACGTGTGGCCAGGGCCTCGCACGCGGCGGCGGCCGCGGCGCGCTCGGCGGCCTTCTTGGACGTGCCCTCCCCGTGGCCGAGCACCTGCCCGTCCACCACGGCATCCGCCGTGAAGTGGCGTTCGTGGTCGGGGCCGGTACCCTCCACCTCGTAGCGCACGGTCCCCAGACCGTGCTGTGCCACGAGCTCCACGATGTGGGTCTTCCAGTCCTTGCCCTCGTGCAGCACCCGGGTGTCCTCGAGCAGGGGGATCATCATCCGCAGCACAAGGTCACGCGCGGGCACGGGCCCCAGGGACTCGTACACGGCGCCGATGACGGCCTCCGTGGTGTCCGCGAGGATCGATGCTTTGTCACTGCCGTGGGTGCGCACCTCGCCCTTGCCCAGGCGGATGTGCGGGCCCAGCCCCAGGGAACGGGCCACACCGGCCAGCGCGCGGGCGGAGACCACCGAGGCGCGCAGCTTGGCCAGGCGCCCCTCGTCCCACTCGGGGTAGCGGTGGTAGATCTCGTCCGTGACCGCGAGCTGCAGCACGGCGTCCCCCAGGAACTCCAGGCGTTCGTTGTGCACCTCCCCCGGGTGCTCGTACGCGTAGGAGCGGTGCGTCAGCGCAATGCGAAGCGTCTCGGTGTCGAGATCGACACCGAGACGCTCAAGCAGTTCGCCGGGATCCGGCAAAGCGGTCACCTTACGCGTCAGCGACCTTGCGACCCTTGTACTCGTAGAACAAGGGGGTGCCGGCGGAATCGGAGACCAGCTTGGCCTGGTGCGGCAGGCTGTAGCTGACCTTGCCATTCTCCACGGTCTTCACCAGTTTGGGGGCCTGAGCCTTCCACTGGGACCGGCGCATGCGGGTATTCGCACGGGACATTTTCCGCTTGGGAACAGCCACGGCTATCTCTCTTCTCTCGTGTCGGTTGTCGGCTCCGACGGTTCCGGATCCTCCGAGTCGGTCAGCAGCCCTGCGAGGGCGGACCAGCGGGGATCCTTCACGTCGTGGTGGTGCTCCGGGTCGTTCTCGAGCCGTGCGCCGCACTGGGCGCACAGGCCCGGGCACTCGGCCCGGCACACCGGTTGGAACGGCAGCTGAGTGATCACTGCGTCCCGAAGCATCGGTTCGAGGTCGATCTCCTCGTCCCGCACCTCATACACTTGCTCGTCCTCGACGTTCTCGTCACCCTGCGGAGACGGTTCGAAGACGAAAAGCTCTTGCACGTCGACCGGTAGTTCGTAGTCAATGGGGTCGAGGCATCTGCTGCACTCCCCGTGAACACTGACGATCACGGTTCCGGACACCAGGATACCGTCGTGGACGGATTCCAGGCGCAGCTGCAGCTCCATGGGCGCGCCCTCGGGCGAACCGATGAGCGCCGTACCGAAGTCCTTCGGTGCGGGTGCCTCGACATCCAGGGTGTCCATGGTCCCCGGGCGGTGTTGCAGCTCCCTGACGTTGTACGCGAGGGCTGAACTGTTGCGGTGATTCACGGAACTCCTGGCTAACGACACTGGCCGACAGAATATCCTAGCACGCGGCAGGACCGCGGTTCATCCCGCAGCACTGCCCACGCTCTGCCCACGCTCTGCGCGGGCCCGCGTAACCGCGCGCGGGCAGGCAACTGCGGGTCGCGGCCCGCCCGGCGCTCCCGGTCCGACTCCGACCGCTCAGCGGATCTGGATGGCGTGCAGCACCTCGGGCGGCACGAAGGACGCGATGTCCCCGCCGAGAGCGGCCACCTCCATGACCAGGGAGGAGGACACGTGCAGCAGTGAGGGTTCCCCGGGCAGGAACACGGTCTCCACGCCGGTCAGCGAGCGGTTCATGGTGGCCATGGGCAACTCGTAGTCGTAGTCCGCGCCGTTGCGCAGACCCTTGACCAGGGCCACGGCCTCCCGGCGCTCGGCGTAGTCCGCGATCAGTCCGGACTCCAGTGGCTCCACGACCACGGCGGGCTCGTCCGCGAAGACCCGGCGCACCAGCTCGATCCGCTGCGCCTCGCTGAAACGGTGGCTCTTGTTCGGGTTCGTGGACACCGCCACGACCACCTCGTCGAAGATGTGGGTGGCGCGGCGGATGACCGCGCAGTGACCGAGGTGCAGGGGGTCGAAGGAACCCGGGCAGATGGCGCGTCGCATGCGCCCACACTAGCGGCACCGGGCCTCGTCCGGGGTCTGAGATCCCGGCCGCGCCGAGCCGCGCACCACCCGAAAGTGGGCACCCGCGTCCACGGTTGAACCAGGAGCACAGCTCCACCGATGCTCCACCCGCAGGTGCCCACCCGCGAGCGGTGAGGTGGGAGTTCCTAGACTGGGCCCATGACATCCGCCGCTGAGAACCTCTCCTCCCCCGCGTCCGCCGTCCGCGCGCCCTGGCAGCGCATGGCCGCCGGCGGAGGGCTCCTGGACGCCGCCGGGGGCCTGCGCTCCACGGTGTTCGAGGAGATGACAGGCCTGGCCCGGCGCACCGGATCAATCAACCTGGGCCAGGGCTTCCCCGACTTCGATCCGCCGCAGCAGATGCTCGACGCCGCGGCGGCCGCCCTGCAGGCCGGTCACCACCAGTACGCCCCCATCATCGGGGTCCCCGCGCTCCGTGAGGCCATCGCCGCGCACCAGGCCACGCACTACGGTCTGGACGTGGATCCGGACACGGAGGTGCTCGTGTGCGCCGGCGCCACCGAGGGGGTCACAGCGGCGCTGCTGTCCCTCCTGCAGCCCGGCGACGAGGTGGTGCTGTTCGAGCCCCGCTACGACCTCTACGGCGCCGTGGTGGAGTTCGCGGGAGCCACCGCGGTCCCCGTGCCGCTGCTGCCGCCCGCGTTCACACCCGACCCCGACGACGTGCGCGCGGCGTTCTCCCCGCGCACCCGCGCCGTGGTGCTCAACGACCCCCACAACCCCACGGGCACGGTGGCCTCCCGGGAGTTCCAGGAGCTGGTCGTGGAGCTGGCCACGGAGTTCGACGCCGTGGTGGTCACCGACGAGGTCTACGAGCACCTGCGCTTCGACGGGCCCCACCGGCCGCTGAGCACTCTCCCCGGCGCGGCGTCGCGCACGCTGAGCGTGTCCTCCGCGGGCAAGACGTTCTCCGCCACGGGGTGGCGCGTGGGCTGGGTGACCGGACCGCGTGAGCTGCTGCGCGGCGTCGTGGCCGTGAAGACGTACCTGTCCCACAGCGCGGCGGCCCCGCTGCAGCACGCCGTGGCGGCCGCCCTCTCCCTGCCCCCGCAGTTCTTCGACGGCCTCCGGGAGGACTACCGCGAGCGCCGGGACGTGGTGGTGTCCGGTCTGCGGGCCGCGGGTCTCACCCCGCCCGAACCGCAGGGCACGTTCTTCGCGGTGGCGGACGTGAGCGACCACTACCCCCTGGCCGGTGTGGCCGACGCTGCCGGGCTGGCCCAGCACTGGGCAGAGAACGCGGGCGTCGTGGGCATTCCGGTGTCGGCGTTCGCGGGCCCCGCCAACCAGGGTCTGTACGCGGACTGGCTACGGCTCGCCTTCTGCAAGCGCACGGACGTGCTGCGCGCCGCGATGGCCGGGCTGGTCGCGGCTCTCTGAGCCCGCCCGCCGCGCGGTCTCCCGTGCGGCGGGCGACGATCCGTCAGCCGTGCGCGGCGCCGCCCTCGGCCGCGTCCTGTGCGGTGGCCGTCGCCGACTCCTCGTCCGCCTCCAGGTACCAGATGACCGTCTCCCCGTGCTCGCTGGTCTCGAAACGGCGCAGCCCCTTTGGCCACGCCGGTTCCCCGGTGCGTGCCGACCGCTCGACCGCGATCACCCCGCCCGGCCCCAGCCTCCCCACGAGCAGCGAGAGCATGCGCGCGAGCTCCTCGTTCTCCAGCGGATAGGGCGGATCCGCGAGCACGAGGTCCCAGCGGTGGAAGGGAGCCCGCCCGAGGTAGCCGGCGACGCCGGCGTGCACCGTGGTGATCTTCACCCCGGGGCACGACGCCGCCAGCAGCGCCGCGTTCTCCCGGCACACCCTGGCCGCGGCCCCGGCCTTCTCCACGAGAGTGACCGTGGAGGCCCCCCGGCTGGCGGCCTCCAGCCCGAGGGCGCCGGAGCCGGCGAAGAGGTCCAGCACGCGGGCGTCCTCGCACATCCCCCACGCGTCCAGCCTGCCGAACAGGGACTCCTTGACGCGGTCCGTGGTGGGCCGGGTGGCCGAGCCCGGCACGGATTTGAGGTACTGTCCCCCGGCGCGGCCGGCAATGATGCGTGTCATCCTCGCTCCAGAAATGCTTGTCGGTCCTCGTCCAGCACACGCTCGATGCTCTCCCGCAGCACGGGGTGGTTCCCGAGCCCTGGGTCCTCCCGGATGACGGCCTCCGCGGCGTTCCGGGCCCGTGCCACGAGCGCCTCGTCCCGCAGGGCGCCCACCCAGCGCAGCCCGGAACGCCCGCCGGACTGGGAGGCCCCGAGGATGTCCCCCTCCTTGCGGAGCTTCAGGTCCGCCTCCGCGAGCTCGAAGCCGTCCGTGGTGGCGGCCACCGCCTCCAGCCGGGCCCGCGCGGGGTGGTCCGGTGCCACACGGGTGACCAGCAGGCACGTGCTCGCGTGCTCGCCACGTCCGATCCGGCCCCTCAGCTGGTGGAGCTGGGAGATGCCGAAACGCTCCGGGTCCACCACCACCATGAGCGTGGCGTTGGGCACGTCCACCCCCACCTCCACCACGGTGGTGGACACGAGCACGTCCACCTCGCCGGCGTCGAACGCCGCCATGGTCTCGGCCTTCGTGCCGGTGTCCTGGCGCCCGTGCAGCACCGCGATCCGCGCGGAGCGCAGCTCGGGCTGGGCAGCCACGAGCTCCTGGAGCCACGCCACGGTGGCGGGTTCCGGCTCCTCCTGCTGGGCCTCCAGGGAGGCGCGCAGGGACGCGAAGGGCGGCAGGGCGGCGTCGTCGCCGATCTTGGGTGCCACCACGTAGACCTGCCGTCCTGCGGCCACGTGCTCCGCGGCGAGGGACCAGACCCGGCGCTCCCACGAGGGCCCGTGCTCCGCGAGACCCACCACGTGGGTGGTGATGGGGCGGCGGCCCCCGGGCAGCTCGCGCAGGGTGGAGACGTCCAGGTCCCCGAAGACCGTCATGGCCACGGTGCGCGGAATGGGCGTGGCGGTCATCACGAGGGTGTGCGGTGTGCTCGCGGCCTTGCCCCGCAGGGCGTCCCGCTGCTCCACGCCGAAACGGTGCTGCTCGTCCACCACGGCCAGCCCGAGGTCCGCGAACTGCACGTTCTCCTGGATGAGGGCGTGAGTGCCCACCACGATCCCGGAGGCCCCGCTCGCAATGTCCAGCAGGGCCCTGCGTCGCGCGGGCACGGACATGCTGCCCGTGAGCAGGGTGACGCCCGTGGCCAGGGAGTCCCCGCCGAGCCGACCGGGCTCGGCGAGCGGGCCGAGCGCGGCCGTGATCTTCTCGTAGTGCTGGGTGGCGAGCACCTCGGTGGGCGCGAGCATCGCGGCCTGGCCACCGTGGTCCACCACCTGCAGCATGGCACGAAGGGCCACCACGGTCTTGCCGGACCCCACGTCACCCTGCAGCAGCCGGTTCATGGGCGCGGTGCCCGCGAGCTCGTCCGAGATCTGCTCCCCCACCTCGCGCTGTCCAGGGGTCAGCGCGAACGGCAAGGCCGCGTCGAAACTCGCGAGGATTCCGTCCTCGCGCGGCGGGCGCGGATCCGCCGGGTGGGACGCGTGCTCCGCCCGCCGGCGGACGAGCTCGGTCTGCAGAACGAACGCTTCCTGGAAGCGGAACCGACGGCGGGCCCGCTCGTACGCCTCGACCGTCTCGGGGCGGTGCAGGTCCCGGTAGGCCTGGCCCAGGGGCGGCAGCTCCTCCGCGTCCCGCAGCTGCGGAGAGAGCGGGTCCTCGAGAGAGTCCAGGTCAGCGGTGAGCAGCAGCTGCTGCACCACCTTGCCGATCCTCGGCGTGGTCAGCTTGCCGGCCTCCGGGTACACCGGGATGGGCATCAGCTCACCGGTCTCCGACGAGGCCCCGGACACGGCCTCGGGGGTCTCCACGGGCGCGTAGTCCGCCCCCGTCATGGACAGCTCACCCCGGTAGAACTCGGGTTTGCCCGTGAACAGGGCCAGGGATCCCACCGGGAGGTCCTTCTGCGCGGAGTAGGCGTTGAAGAACGTGATCTTCAGCTGGGCCCCGGAATCATCCGCCACCACGACGTCCGTGAGACTGCGCCGGGGATCGCTGCGCATGCGGCGGGTGCTGGAGGACTCAACGCGGGCCACGAACGACGTCCGTTCCCCGGCCACGAGGTCCGTGAGCGCCTGGATCCTGCCCCGGTGGATGTAGCGCCGCGGTGCGTGGTCCAGCAGCTGGCCCACGGTGGTGATTCCGAGGTCCTTGGCGAGCAGGGCCACGGTGGAGCGCGGCGAGGAGCCGGGGACGTAGCGGGTGAGCGGCTGGTCCAGCAGCCCCACGAAGGCCGAGTGGGACCGCGTCTGCGCCGGGGGCGGGGCGG
>NZ_JASDCY010000005.1:0-1812 GCF_030407675.1 Kocuria sp. APC 4018
GATCCCGTGGCGCGGGGCGGAACACGGTCGGGTCCACCCCCGGCGGGATCACCGCGATCCGCGCCGGGTCCGCGCCGTACAGCTCCACGAGCTGACGCTTCTCCGCCGGGGTGTTGACCACCGTGCGGCACGCGCGGGAGATGACGCGCCGCTCGGCGTCCTCGCGCTCCCGCGGCTCGGGGGCCTCGTCCGCTCCGGCGCGCAGGTTCTTCGCGGCCGCGGACGTGTGCAGGGTGAGCACCAGGGGAGCGTGCAGGTGCCCGGCGAGCTCGAGCCCCGCCACCGCGGACAGCCAGTAGTGGGCGTGCAGCACGCGCGGCGCGGCGTCGTGGCCGTCGTAGAAGTGCGCGAGGGCGCGGCCGAAGGGCTCGGCGAAGCGCGGCAGGTCCTGTTTGGGGGCTGCACCCGCGCCGGGCAGCGACACCGCGAGCAGCCGGATGCCGGGTGCGAGGTCCGAGGGGTGCACGCCCTCGGCGTGGGAGGGGACTCGGTCCAGGGTGGCCATGTCCACGAGCCACCCGGCCTGGGCCAGGGCGCGCGCGAGGTGCCACACGTAGACGTTCATGCCCCCGGCGTCCCCGGAGCCCGGCTGGTCCACGGGGGAGGTGTGCATGCTGAGCAGCAGCACGCGGTCGGGGCAGGCGGGAGGCACGCGCCCAGCCTACCGGCGGCCACGGGGCACAATGGGGGCGTGAGTGAGATGACCTCGGAGCAGAACCGGCAGGCGGCCGGACCCAGCGAGCGCAGCGCGGTGGTGGACCTTGCCGCGGTGCAGCACAACGTGGGGCGGCTGCTCGATCTCGCCCGGGGCCGCACGCTGATCGCCGTGGTCAAAGCGGACGCGTACGGCCACGGTGCACCTCAGGTGGCGCGGGCGGCGCTCGCGGCCGGTGCGCACATGCTCGGCACGGCCCACGTGGCGGAAGCGCTGGCCCTGCGCGCGCAGGGCATCACGGCCCCCGTGCTGGCGTGGCTGCACACCGCGGCCACGGACTTCAACGCCGCGGTGAGCCAGGACGTCCGCCTGGGCCTCAGCGGCGGGGAGCTGGACCTCGTCCTGGACGCCGCCCGGGAGGCCGGCAGGCCCGCGGTGGTCCACCTCAAGTTCGACTCCGGGCTGGGCCGCAACGGCGCCACCCCCGCGCAGTGGCCGCGGCTGCTGGAGCGCGTCCGCCGCGCCGAGAGCGAGGGGCTGCTCACGGTGGAGGGCGTCTTCACGCACCTGGCCGTCGCGGACGAGCCCACCCGCCCGGAGACGGCCGAGCAGCTCGCCGCGTTCCAGGACGCGGTGCGTGCCGCTCGGGAGGCGGGTCTGAACCCCACGCTGGTCCACGCGGCCAACACCCCGGGGTTGCTGTCCGCGGCCGATCTCCCGGACCCGGACGCCATGCTGCTCGACGCCGTGCGCGTGGGCCTGGGGCTGTACGGCCTGAGCCCGTTCGCGGACCGCACCCCGCAGGAGTTCGGGCTGGTGCCCGCGATGACCCTGCGGACCCGGGTGGCCAACGTCAAGGACGTGCCGGCCGGTGCCGGGGTGTCCTACGGACTCACCTACCGCACCGAGGGCCCCACCCGGCTCGTGCTGGTTCCGCTGGGCTACGCCGACGGCGTCCCGCGCGTAGCCACGGGGGCACCCGTGCGGATCGGGGACCGGATCTTCCCGGTGGTGGGCCGGATCGCGATGGACCAGTGCGTCGTGGACCTGTCCCTGGGGAGGCCCGTGGGCGCCGGGGCGGGGGACGGTCGGGCGCTCGAGTCGGCACCGCCGACCGCCGGGCGGGATGGCGCGGGGCCGGAGGCCGACGACGGCGT